>CAZIAH010000001.1:0-17052 GCA_964537715.1 uncultured bacterium
TATTTGAAAAAAAGTTCATTTTTTACAAAGTTACTTTATTTGTGAGTCAATCCGGCTCCCTGGAAGATTTATTCAATCTCCAAAATTTGGTGGATTTTCGCAAATCATCTTGTTATATTTTATAAATCATCTGCATCTTCTGTGCTGCAACTGAATTCTGATTGATCTCACACTCGATCTCAATCGAAACCGGGAAATTTTTTTTAAAACATTCTGACTTCAATAATAATCAATGAGGAGATTGCAATGAAGATTACAAAATACTTTATCTGCTTAATCGTTTTCTCTTTTTCCAACATCCTGTTCAGTCAAACCGCTCCGGCAAAGAAAATAGCCATATTGCCATTTAACTCCATTGGCGTGGATGAAATCTCTGTACAAACCGCCGAATCGATATTACGACTTGAAATCGGCCGGTTGAGCACAATGGATATTGTTTCGGAGAAACGAACCGTCCAAACTCTCGGTAACGATACCTGTGTTGATTTGAACTGTGCTGTTGAAATCGGCAGGAAACTGGATGCCGATCAAGTGGTCATTTGCATCCTTGCTAAACTTGGCGAGAAAATTATCGTGCAATTTTCACTCGTGAATGTCCCGACACGAGAAATGGTCATCGATGATAGAATAACGGCTTCTTATGTCGAGGATCTGGATGCCGTGATGAAACGCATCGCAACAAGTATCGTGAAAAATGAACCTGTTGAAAAAACAGCAGAACTGGGTATGATTACGGAACAGGAAACAGAAACTCCTCGTCGCCGCGGTGCAAGGAGGATGACGGGTTTTTCGTTTGGCTATTTGTATCCACAAAAGGGGTATGATGATGCCGACCGTTCATTTACGATGGACTTTCGCACCGGCGCCGAAATTCAAGACTTTGATCTTGGAATGCAAGTGTTTTTACGAAAAGGCTTCGGCGTAAACATTTATACCTCCTATCTCTTCAGCAAAAAAGACGTCTGCCCGTATTTGGGAGGCGCATTTGGTTTTCATTGGGTCTCTCACAGCCATTCCTATGTTTATTATGATTATTATTACCAAGAGGAAGAGAAAAAAGGAGATGGATTCGAAATCAACATTAATTCCGGCTTGAGATTATTCCACACTTATAATCTTCAATTGTTAATCAACCTGGGATATTCATTTACGTTTAATGATTACAGTGATCAAGGTATTGTATTTACAATTGGATTGTTAAGATAATGCAAGAAAATTTCTTCTTATTGTCAGTATTTTCTTGAGGGTGAAGAATACCTTTAAGGGCAGGAAATGCTATGACGACAAAAAAACGAACTAAGAAGTCAGCAGCCACCCAAACGGTCAAAGGCAAAAGAGCGGTACAGAAAGGAAAGAAGTTTGAAGACAGTGTGGCTGAGCTGTATCGCCTTCTCGGTGCCGATATTGTCCAAAATATCGAAGTATGCCAAAAAAAGGTTGATATACTTGCAACTTTCAAACTGCCAGGCAGCACCACACCGCATCGAGTCATAGTTGAGTGCAAGGCGGAAAAGACTGCAACTGCCCAGAACCAAAGAGTTATGCAATTTACAGGCTTACTTGAACTTGCCCGAAAAGCAGGAGAAGCAGATTCAGCTGAAATAGTCACTCAGGTAGCATGGAGTGACCAAGCGAAAGGTTTTGCCCATGCCAGTAACATCTCACTGCTAACATTCGAACAAAAGGTCTCACAGTTAATCGATTTTTCGTCCTACTTGGAGAAGGTAATTAAAGAATATGAAGAGGGTATCTCTGGTAAGGAATCTGAACCAGCATTATCACAATACTACGTTGCACCTTCTGCCAAGCAAACAGCAGAAAAGGACTCCAAGACTATTCAAGATCTGAACCAATATATTGCCGAATGGCTTGATACGACACAAAACCAACAATTAGCAATTCTCGGTGAGTACGGCACCGGAAAAACCTGTTTTTGTATTAAACTAACGCACGACTTAGCCTCTTTATATCTCTCAAATCCTGGACATACACGTATACCACTCCTTTTCAATCTGAGGGATTTTACCAAAACTCTCAGTATAGAATCTCTCATCACTTCCTTTTTGGACTGTGTCTGCAGTGTTCCAAATCCACGTTTCCAGCTATTTAAAACAATGAACGATGCTGGTGTATTCTTGCTTATTTTTGACGGTTTTGATGAAATGGCCGTGAGGGTAGATGCAGACACGCTTGAAATAAATTTACGTGAGATTGAAAAGTTAGCATGTTCCCCAAAGACACGAGTAATACTAACAAGTAGAACGGAATATTTCGTCAGTGCAGAAGAACAGGCTCGAGTACTACAACCGCGAGGCCAGATATTGTCTACCCGCGATATCGAGTACCAACCCGTTACAATCCAACCTTGGAATGACAGTAAAGTTGATCTCTTTCTTCAAAGGCGAGTTCCCCTTATCCCAGACGTCAAAGAAAACTGGACGTTCTACCGTGACAAACTAAAAAGTATACCTGGTCTGTCGGACCTTTCGCGACGCCCAGTTCTCCTTGAAATGATCGTCAGAACTCTTCCACAATTGATAGCTTCTGGTGAACGGATCAACAGGCCAAATCTGTATTACACATATCTCATTGGTGAACTTAAGCGACAGAAAATTGTCAAACAGAGAATACTACTTATGCCCGAGGCCACACGATTAACCGTATTGCAGGAGCTCGCAGCCAAGTTCTATCAACAGGATGTACCATCTATTACGTTTTCGGAGGCGCTCGGACAGATCGAGCAATCGGTGCATCCTCCACGAAGCGAGCTGGAAGCTCATGCTCGAGATTTTCTCAACTGCTCCTTTCTTATACGAGATGGAGACAATTTCCGATTTTCACATAGGTCAATTATGGAATACCTCGTAGCTAGCGCACTCTTCGATGAAGTTGTATCCAATACGCCATACATATTTGGAAAAGTAAGACTCGACGTGGTGGTAGCTGGTTTTCTCACTGAGATGAAACCGAATAAGGATACTTTATTTGCATGGATCAATAATACCAAATTAGCCCCACAAGATTGCCCACCATATATTGGGGGTAACGCCATCACAGTACTCTGTATGGAAAACAATAACATCCTAATCGACAGAGATCTGTCACGTGCAAATCTTACAGGTGCTCGTTTCTTTGCTGCTGATCTTACTCGTACAAAACTAAGTAACTGTATTCTTCAAAATGTCGATCTCAGAGATGCACAATTTGAGGAAGAAGAACTTCGAAAGGCGAAGATCAATGATGCTTTTTTCAGTTTTTTCTTGTACCTAAAATTTAGTAGTAATAGAAAAAAGCAAAAAGTAAAGGTTAATAATATCTTGCATAACTTGTCAAATTTTCTTGATATCTCCACGACTAAAATAAAATTGCTCGGATTTAGAAACTATTCCGATAGAAGTAATCAAATATTAATTATGGATATTTTTCTTAGTAATCTTGACATTCTAAAAGAAAGCAGAGAAAAATTCGCATTGAAATTTCCTAATCAATCGATAGCGGTTTTTTCTTCAGTGTTCAGGAAATTATCTAAACAATTGCCCAAAGATTATAAAGATATGATTATAAATTATCAATACCGTCTTCTGTTTTAAAATTTCAGATCGCCCAGGATATCCATTCTGGGTGTGCTAAAGGCCAGGGCGATCTAATTATTATACAAACTAATCAGGTTTACATAGGAGGTCTAGGTGAAACGTATTCTGATTAAAATCTCAATAGGGATCGGTATTATTTTAGTTATTTCATTTATCTATGTAATACTTAGTTATATGCAATTCTCTTCTATCTCAAAAGGAGAACCTATTCCCGAATATACAAATGAAAAATCGGCTCTGCTTGTAATCGACATTCAGGAAGGAACAACGGGCAGCGCTTCGATGTCAGAAGGACTTAAACAACAGGCAATCCCTTTAATTCATACTGTAAACCGGATCATACAGAAAGCCGATTCTCTTCAAATACTCATTGCCTATGTTTACCATGAAAATACCCATTGGCTGCTTAACGTGATCACCAACGGTGTCATGGCCAAAGCTGCTCCAGGAACTGCAATCGACAGTCGAATATTAATTGTCACTGAAAATAGTTTTCCAAAAAACAAAATGGATGCTTTCTCTAATTCAAGTTTGGATTCATTCTTCCGAAAACATAAGGTAAGTCATTTGTATATGACAGGTTTGTCTGCTGCCCAATGTGTTGATCGAACATCTCGGGCTGCTCTAAAACGAGGTTATCATGTCACTGTGATTCGGGATGCTGTCATTGCTGAAACAGGTGCCCAAAAAGAAGAAATGCTTAAAAAATATAAAAAAATTGGCATTGAGCTTGTTGCTTCTGAAAATTTACGGGAGTAGACAGATTAAAAATTATTATGATCTCTTATAGATCGCCCGGGATACCCATCCTGGGCGTGATAAAAGCAAGGACGATCTAAAAAATCACGTTATTATGGAGGTAAAATGAAGATAGGATTAATTGGTGGGATAGCAGGATGTGTTCTTGGCTTGATGGGCGGGATTGTTGGAACCTATTTTAGCATTAAAAATACAAATGGGCCTCGTGAGAAAGCCTTCATGATAAAGGCAAGCATGATCGGTTGGGCTGGAATATTAGTGTTTTTGGCGCTGATGTTCCTTCTTCCCAATCCCTACAGGTTCCTTTTATGGATACCCTATGGAATCATTTTACCGATAGCAATTATCAGAGGCAACAAAATACAAGCTAAAATCCGGCAAGAAGAATCAAATAAAAAATAAACCGTATAATATAACAAGACGTTCCAGATGGACAATCAGGCCTGAGCATAATTATATCAAGGAATTTAAAATGAAAATCAAAATACTAAATTTGATTATTGTCGTTCTAATCATTGGAATGACACTTCATGCGCAAAATTCAGGTGATCCAGACACATTGTTAACTACTGGACCTGGCAGTTATGAAATCTTAACAGATGAAAATGATACTATAAAAATACCGTTTAAAATGCACAACAGAAAACCACTCATGGAATTGGAGATAAACGGGAAAAAAGCAGCATTGATGATTGATAACGGCATTCTGTGGGATCAGATTTGGCTGTTTGGTTCACCCCTTGTAAAAGAACTCAACCTAAAACCTATAAAAGAAGATTCAATGGCCGGCACCGGCACTGAAGATCCAACTGGTTTGTATTCTTCAAAGAATCTGAAATTAGCCTTTAAGGATATTATCTTTTATGAACAGCCCGTGCTGATCTCACCTCCTTCTGCGGGTTATGCACGAATGTTTCCTGGTGCTGACGGTCAACTGTGTAACACCTTTTTTAAACATTTTATTGTCGAGTTTGACTTTATACAAAATGAAATAATACTGCATAAGCCTGAAAAATTTGATTATCAAGGAAAAGGATCTGTCCTGGATATGCAAATAACGGAAACAGGCACCTATTCTGTTCCCTTTCAAATTACGATGAAAAACGGCAAGGTATATAAAGACAGAGCAGATATTGACCTGGGGGGGATCTATCCCTTCAAAGTTGCATTAAATACCGATCTTGCAATACAACCTCCCTCGAATGCACAAAAACGTCCTTTTTTTGGAGGAACGGAATATATTGCAAAAATAGAGAATATGACAATCGAAGATTACACATTTGAAGAACCCACCGTTGTTTTCGGAGACGAGAAAACTTCCAGAATACATCCTAAAAATCTTGGAGTGATCGGCTTACCGCTGTTTATGAAATTCAACATTGTTTTTGACTATTTTAATGGTAAAATTTATATTGAACCAAATGAGGATTTTAATAAACCATTTAAATAGAAAATAACACCTTGTATTTTTATCTTTAAATATTTTGATTAATTAAAAACACCGGGATCAGATCGCCCAGGATATCCATCCTGGGCGTGATAACAGCCAGGGCAATCAAATCATTTTCAATATATTTCAAAACGCGAGGATACCCAAATGACAAAATCAATGAAAAGATTTTTCATGCTGATTCCTGGACTGCTCTTATTCCTGTCCAATATTCAAACCGCACATTCACAAATCGATCAGGATCTCATCGAAAGTGTGGTTAAAAAATTCTCAATCGATGTGGGTCTCAAGGGATACATCCAGGCATTTCTGCCTGAGGATTTTGAACATAAACGCGAGGATACTTTTTTCTACACACTTCACGTGCAGGGCATTACGCCGGGTAACGTCAAAATCCGCTGGTCCCATCTCGATGCTCATTATGGTTACTGGAATTATCATAATAATTATAATACGGACCGGCTGGATAAAATTTCCCTGTCGCTCGAAAGAGAACTGCCGTTTTTCAATCATCCCGGTATGAAAATCCAATCCGGCTACATCGATGATTTTACTTACGCACAAGGCCTGACTCTAAGTTCACATTACACATTCGGACACATGCTGGATTTAAAATGGAACCGTATTCTTCTTTCTGTTGCTTACCTGAATACCAGCATTGGAAATGATGACTATGCATTGATGCAGCTGCAGTTTGTTGAAAAATATGGTATTGATATCATTGTCACTAAAGACGAAAATGAAAAATTGCAATTCATTCCAGGCATCGAACTATCGATTCCGCTGTTTCGACCCGGTATCCAACTCATCGGTGAATTCAGGGATAACCTCATATCTAACAAACAGAGAGAAGAGTGGGCCGATCTTTCTTTTGCGGATAAACTTGCCTTTCTCTACGGATTGCAGGTTCATCTTGGTGATCCGGCAAAAAATAATATCAAGATGAGAATAACGTACCGAGTTTATGGTGAGCATTTCAACGATCCGTATGTAGATTATGGGTACAATACATTTCAAGACAGATTCCCGGAAGTGATGCACACGCGCTATGACAACTGGAAGCACTATCTTCATTATGCAGGGAAATCCGAGGGTTTGTCCGGTTCTTTGATTTTTGACCAGTATTTTCTTGGAAAATTCTGTCTGCACTGCGATGTCGAATGGGTGAAAATAAACTGGAAGACTTCAGACAAAAACGAAGAAAAAACATTTTTTGACTGCGCGTTGAAATATTTGTACGATGACAAAATCAGTATCTCTCTGGGTCTGACCAATAAATTCATTCTTGGAGGATACGATCCGCTATACCTTTTTGATGGCTGCTATCCGGAATACTATAAAACACCCTTGTTTATACAGACCGGATCGGCCTAAGGGGAAAAATCGAATTTGAGTTTTAAACGTTCGTTTCAACTTTTATACAAAACCACGGGACAAGATATCGTTTGTAATTGAGATTTTACAAATCATCTCCCCTATTTCCATCCCAAGTCAAATTTTTAATTTGTATTTGTCGTTCTCCATCCTTAATTTAATGAAATCCTTTTTTATACAATGTTCAATGCTAAATGTTCGATGCTCAATGATTGAGTATGTCGCATTTAGTATATAGTTGAAAAAACATTGAATGACCAATAATGAATACCGATTTACGATTTTCGAAATAGATAAAATAACGACTGTACTTCGTAAATCATAGGGAAAAATCATGCAATACGGTCACTTTTTCTAGATTGCCCTGGACATCCTTGTCTAGGGTGCTGAACAGTTGGGCTTCATAGCCCGACAATACGAAATTGAGCACTTGATGACCACAGTATCATTGAGATTAAAAACTGAACGCTGTTTCAGCTTTCGGAGCAGAAGCTCCGTAACAATACAACATGGATTGGGAAAACCAGGGCGATCTATGGGATAAATATTATAAAATTAATGAGTCACATTGATTCTCGAATTGATGGAATTCCTCTTATGAAAAGAAAAATACTTTTTGTATTTATTATCATATTCATTCTATTAACACTCTATTGGTCAAAGACAATACTCGACATCAATTTTTATCCAAATTTTACTCTAAGCAAGACTTTTCCATTCAAATATCTCAATGACGATCTTGTTCTACATCCGAAATCAGGCGAAGTTATTATTAACGAGAAATTTGAGAAATCAAATTTGCTCCAAAGAACCTGGGGTACCCTCTGGATGCGAGAATATGGAAAGGTTTTCAAGAGTTATGAATCCAATTATTTTAATAATTCTAAATGTCTGTATATCAGAAGTGAAAGTAAAAGGGATTGGGCTTATTCCACACCATTTTATCTCAAAGTTCAAAACGGCGATGTTTTTAGTTATAAAGGCACAGTAAAAGTGACTGGTAAAAATACTTTCGCCCAAATAAGTTTTGCATCGTATGATAAAGATAAAAAAGTCATTCTCTGGAATTATGGAAGGACTTTGATTCAAGAATCTGATAGTATACAAACCATTTCAAACCGTGTGATAATCACAGATGATATTTCATTTATAAAATTTCGATTGTCTGGTGTTGGTCAGGGTGAATTTCGATTTGATGATATTCAATTGATTATGGAACATTCGATTTCCGAATTAGAGTGATGGTTTGTATTAATTTATTTTATAAGGATGTGATTTACATTCATTCAAGTTGCAAGTTCTATAAAAGAGTTATGACAAAGCTGTAATTCAGATCGCCCAGGATATCCAGCCTGGGTGTGATAATTTTACTATTCATCTCCCCCATCTCTATCCTAAGTCAAATTTTCAATTTGCATTTTACATCCCGCTTGGTTATTTTAGTAAAATCCTTTTTTATCCAATGCTCGATGATTGCGTATGTACTATTTAGTATATAGTTAAAAAAACATTGAATGACCAATAATGAATACCGATTTACGATTTTCGAAATAAATAAAATGAAGATTGTACTCCGTAAATCATTATTGGACATTCTTTATTCGTAAATCATAGGTAAAAATCATGCAATACGGTCACTTCGACGATAAATGCAAAGAATATGTGATCACCCGACCGGATACGCCGCGTTCGTGGAGCAATTATCTGGGTTCGACCGAATACGGAGCCATCATTACGAACAATGCAGGCGGATACAGCTTTTTCCAGTCCGCGGCTCAGGGACGGTTCACACGCTGGCGCGCCAATACCCTTCCCATGGATCAGCCGGGGAGGTATTTTTACATTCGGGACAGAGAATCGAACGAGTACTGGTCCGCTGCTTGGCAGCCGGTCGGCAAACCGCTGGACAAATACAAATCCATTTGCCGTCACGGAACGGCGTACACAGTTATTGAATCTTTATACAATTCCATCGCATCGGAAACCACCTATTTTGTACCGCTGAACCGGCATTTTGAATGCTGGTTGTTGAAACTAACCAATCAGGATAAAAAGAAGCGGAAACTCAGCGTATTTACATTCATGGAATATGCCAACTTCTGGCACTTCTGGCAGGACTGGGTGAATTTGCAGTACACTCAGTACATTATGGAAATGCGTGTGGTAGACAATATCATCAACCACGCGGTCAATCCGCTTCTGCCTGTGGTCAAAGACAACAAAGACGTTCCGCAGTCCAAACATACCTTTTTCGCGTTGACAGGTGCGGAGATCACGGGATACGACACAGATCGGGATAAATTTATCGGCTCGTACAGAGGATATCAGAATCCGCTGATTGTGGAACAGGGTAGATGTACCAACTCCATCGCCGTGGGCGATAACGGCTGCGGTGTGCTTCAAACGGATGTGGAATTGGGTCCCGGCGAATCCAAAGAAATGATGGTCATCATGGGGATCGGACAGGCTGAAGACGAAGGCAAAAAAGCCGTTGAGGAATTCAGGGATTTGTCGAAAGCCAGAGAGGAAATCGATCGTTTGAAGAATTACTGGCACAACCGTCTCAAAGGCATGACCGTGGAAACACCCGATCCCGAATTCAACAGCATGATGAACATGTGGAGTCCGTACAACTGCCTCATGACCTATGCCTGGTCGCGTGCGGCCAGTCTGATCTATGCCGGCGAACGCGATGGTCTGGGCTACCGCGATACGGTTCAGGATCTGCTCGGTGTGCTGCATACTATTCCGGCAGAAGCCGGAGAGCGTCTCGAACTGATGATTACCGGACAGTCTGCAACCGGCGGCGCCATGCCTGTGGTGAAACCGTTCGATCATCATCCCGGCAAGGAAAAACCTCCCGAAGAATCCGAGTACCGGTCTGACGATTCCTTGTGGCTGTTTAATACGGTTCCCGCCTATGTCAAAGAAACCGGCGATCTGGCGTTTTTCGATAAAGTCCTTCCCTATTCGGACAAAGGAGAAGATACGGTTCTTGGTCATCTGCGCAGGGCCATTGAATTCAGTCTGGATCGTTCCGGGAACCACCAATTTCCGTTCGGTCTCGCTGCAGATTGGAACGATTGTCTGCAATTGGGACAAAAGGGCGAATCCATATTTGTGGCTTTTCAATTGCGGTACGGACTGAAAACCTATATTGAAATATCCGAAATGCTCGGAAAAACCGAAGAAGCCAGTTGGGGCAGAGAACAATTGAAAACGCTGGATAAAAATCTTCAGAAACATGCCTGGGATGGCCAATGGTTTTTAAGAGCCTTCCGTGAAGACGGATTCAAATTCGGCGCCTCGGAAAGCGATGAAGGCAGTATTTTTCTCAATCCGCAAACCTGGGCAGTGTACAGCGGACATATTTCAAATAAAGAAGCCAGGGAGCTGATGGATGTCGTTCACGATCGTTTGGCCACCAAATATGGGCTGATGATCTGCGATCCACCGTTCGAAAAAACCGATCTCGAACTGGTCAAAGCCACACTGTTCAACAAAGGCATGAAAGAGAACGCGGCGATTTTCTGTCACACCCAGGGCTGGGCAGTGATTGCCGAAGCAATGATCGGAAACGGCGACCGGGCTTATCGCTATTTCCGATCTTACATGCCCGCGGCTTTCAACACCCGTGCCGAACTCAGGGAGATCGAACCCTATGTGTACTGCCAGTTCATCAACAGCAAATACAGTCCCCGGTTCGGTGCCTCCCGTCTCCCCTGGCTGAGCGGTTCGGCCACCTGGTCATACTACGCAGCCACGCAACATATTCTCGGGATTCAACCGGAATATGACGGCATTCGCATCGATCCCTGTGTGCCATCAGAATGGAAAAAATGGATTGTCAGCCGGCGGTTCAGGTCCAAAATGCTGAATATGACTTTTCACAATCCGAACGGTGTAATGAAAGGCGTGAGGGAAATCACACTGAATGGGGAAAAAATCGAAGGGAATTTTATCAAGAACAACCTGCTGAAAAAAGAGAATTCAGTAGAGATAGTTATGTCATAAAGAAATGAATAACCAATAATGAATGGCGATTTACGATTTTCGAAGTATAAATCAAATAAGTTTTACTTCGTAAATCTCTACTGGTTATTCATTATTCGTATATCAAATTTTTTTATCTTGAATAACCAATAATGAATGACGATTTACGAAGGTTGTTCGATGAAAATTGATCTTGAAAATCGATTAATCGCTTTTGCTGTTCATATAATACAATTAACTGAAAAATTACCCAATACACGTGCGGGAAATCACTTGGCAAATCAATTGGTAAGGTCAGGAACTTCGCCTGCTTTAAATTATGGTGAAGCACAAAGTGCAGAATCGCGTAAAGACTTTGTCCATAAATTGAAAATTATACTTAAAGAATTAAGAGAATCTCAGATTTGTTTAATAATTATATTACAATCCAAAATATACCGTAACAATGATGAATTAAATATTCTTATTGCGGAAAATGATGAACTTATTTCTATTTTTTATAGGAGCATAGAAACAGCTAAGAAAAACAAAAAGATGGATACTCAATAATGAATTACGATTTTCGAAGTATAAATCAAATAAGTTTTACTTCGTAAATCATTATTGGATATTCATTATTCGTAAATCACAAATAGTGCTTTGAATAACCAATAACGAATAACGATTTACCATTTTCGAAGTCTCTTTAAGAACACTTTTCCTTCGTAAATCATGATTGGCTGTTGATTATTCGTAAATCACAAATAGTACTTTGAATAACCAATAACGAACAACGATTTACCATTTTCGAAGTTTCTTTAAGAACTCTTTTCTTTCGTAAATCATTATTGGATATTCATTATTCGTAAATCAATAAGGAGGATTTTATGGTTGAGCAAACCGCTGGCAAATTGAAACTGAGAGAAAAACTTTTTTACGGGTTTGGAGACCTGGCTTCCGTGCTCTACTGGCAGACTTTTATGCTGTATTTCACATTTTTCTACACCGATGTCTTTCTGATTCCGGCAAGTGCCGCGGCCACCATGTTTCTGGTCAGCCGAATCTGGGACGGCGTCAACGATCCGGTGATGGGCATGATTGCAGACCGCACAAAAACCCGCTGGGGAAAATTTCGTCCCTATTTGCTCTGGCTCTGCGTTCCCTTTGCAGCCGTCGGCGTTTTGACATTCACCGTTCCCGATTTCGGAATGACTGGAAAATTGATCTGGGCCTACGTAACCTTCATCTTGATCATGATGCTCTATACGGCAATCAATATTCCCTATACTGCTCTTTTAGGTGTCATTTCGCCTAACTCAAATGAACGCACGACTGTTTCCTCTGTGAAATTCCTTTTCGCTTTTGGGGCCGGTATCATTGTTTCTGCGACTTTGCTACCGATGGTCAAAGCGTTGGGAAAAGGCAACGACGCACACGGATGGCAAATGTCGTTTGTTGTTTATGGAATTGCTGCGATTGCATTTTTTCTGATCGCTTTTAAGGGAACCCGTGAACGGGTGCATCCGCCAAAAACACAAAAGTCATCAATAAAAAGAGATATATTTGAACTCGTAACCAATGGCCCCTGGCTGATCCTGCTTGCAACCACGATCACATTTATTCTCTTCGTGGCGGTAAGAGGCAGTGTCACGGCACACTATTTCAAATACGTAATCGGTGCCCAGGAAGTCAAATTACCCTTTGTCGATGCCAAAACATACAGCTTTGAGACACTGGTATCGGCATTCAATACCATCGGTCAGATCTCGTCATTGATCGGGGTGCTCATGGTCAGCTGGTTTGCAAGAAAGATCGGCAAGAAAAAAGCTTTCATCGTTATTTTTATCGTTGCCATTATCAGTACGGCAGCCTTTTATTTCCTGAGCGCCAGACAACTGGCTCTGATCTACCTTTTCCAGATTACCGGTTCTCTGACTGGTGGTCCGCTTAGTGTTCTGATTTGGGCCATGTACGCGGATACCGCGGATTATGCGGAATGGAAACGCGGACGTCGAGCTACCGGTCTGGTCTTTTCCGCTTCTACCATGTCTCAAAAATTCGGCTGGGCCTTTGGTGCTTTTGTCGCGTTGAATCTCATGTCTCAGGTGGGTTTCGCTCCAAACCAAGAACAATCGGCTGAAAGTTTGAACGGTTTGATTCTACTTTTTAGTCTGATTCCCGCAGGCATGGGTGTTATATCCACAATCATCGTACTGTTTTATCCCCTTCATGACAAAAAGGTGGCACACATTACGTCTGAGCTGGAACAGAGGCGAAAAGCAAGCGGGGAAGAAACTCAAACAGCTTGATCGATTCTATTTAGCCCGGACTGTCACAATTGTATAATCCGGGTTTTAAAATGAATGACCAATAACGAATAATGATGTACGAATTATGAAGTCGGAAAATAAAAAATGTTACTTCGAAAATCATTATTGAATATTCATTATTCGTAAATCAAAAGGACGATAATGATGCAATTCGGTTATTTCGACGACCAAAACAAAGAGTATGTGATCACCCGTACGGATACGCCACGATCGTGGAGTAACTATCTGGGATCAACCGAATACGGGGCAATTATCACCAACAACGGCGGCGGATACAGTTTCTACAAATCGGCTGCACAGGGCCGATTTATGCGAATGCGCTTCAACAGCGTCCCTCTTGACCAGCCCGGACGGTATATTTACATTCATGACAAAAATTCGAAGGATTTTTGGTCGGCCACATGGCAGCCGGTCGGCAAACCGCTGAATCAGTACGAATCCGAATGCCGTCACGGTACCGCGTATACGATCATCCGATCAAAATACAGCAACATTCTGACAGAAACGCTCTATTTCGTGCCGCTGGGAGAATCGTTCGAATGCTGGAAACTTCAAATCAAAAATGAAGATTCGAAAAAACGCTCTCTCCGCTTATTCACTTTCGTAGAATACGCGTGCAATTGGAATGCTCAGGACGATTTAAATAATCTTCAATATGCCCAGTATATCGCTTCCATGGACTGCATCAATGGGATCATTGATCACGGGACCAACATTCATTTGCCTTCCATGCCTGACCATTTCGAGAAAAAAGATCAGGGACGTCACACATTCATGGGAATCATCGGCGCCAAAGTTTCGGGATTCGACACGAATCTAGAAACCTTTTTGGGCCCGTACCACACCTATGCCAATCCACTTGTGGTGGAAAATGGAGCATGCACAAACAGCAAAGCCGTCGGCGACAATCCGTGCGGTACACTACAAATCGATCTGGATTTAAATCCTGGAGAAAGCAAAACAGTGATCGTCATTCTCGGCATTGGAAAAGCGGATGTCGAAGGCCAGCAGGCAATCAAAATGTACAGCGCTCCGGGAAAGATAGACGCCTCTTTCCAAGAGCTCAAAAATTATTGGCACAACCGGCTTCAGGGATTCTCTGTAGAAACGCCGGATTCCGAATTAAATAGCATGTTGAATATGTGGAGTCCGTTCAACTGTTTGATCACTTATTCCTGGTCGCGCGCCGCCAGTCTGGTTTATGCCGGAGCAAGAGACGGACTTGGATACCGCGATACGCTTCAGGATTTGATCGGCGTGATGCATCTTATTCCCGAGGAAGCCCTGAAGCGGCTGGAATTGATGATTACCGGTCAGGTTGCATCCGGCTGTGCCATGCCCGTGGTTAAACCTTTTTCGCATCATCCCGGTCAGGAAAGTCCTCCCAAAGAAGATGTGCTCCGCTCGGATGATGGCCTCTGGCTCTTCAATACCATTCCAATCTATGTTAAAGAAACAGGAGACATTTCATTTTATGACAAAATTCTCCCCTATGCGGATCAGGGAGAAGACACGGTTCTAGGCCACATGAAGCGGGTCATGGAATTCAGCATCCGGCATTCGGGCAAGCATGGCCTTCCCTGCGGCCTTTCTGCCGACTGGAACGACTGCCTTCGTTTGGGCTATCACGGCGAATCGATCTTTGTTGCGTTTCAGCTGCGATACGCACTGAAAACCTACATCGAAATCTGTACCCTGCTGAATAAACCGGATGAAATCGAATGGGCCAAAAACCAGTTGAAACAGTTGGATGGAAATTTGAATAAGCATTGTTGGGACGGAGATTGGTTCATTCGTGCCATTACCGAGAATGGTATGAAACTGGGATCGAAAGAAAATGATGAAGGATCGATTTTCATGAACGTCCAGACCTGGGCCGTGTATAGCGGTCATGCCACAAAAGAGCAATCGGAAAAATGTCTTGCCGCTTTGAACAAATTTCTGTTCACGCCATACGGAATCATGCTATGCGATCCGCCGTTTGATAAGACCGATCCTCGTGTGGTGCGCGCCACTTTTTTCAACAAAGGAATGAAGGAAAACGCGGGCATTTTCTGCCATACACAGGGCTGGGCCGTGATTGCGGAAACACTGCTCGGTCACGGAAATCAGGCCTATCAATATTTCAAAACATTCATGCCATCTGCCTACAATGATAAAGCGGAAATCCGCCAGATTGAACCGTATGTCTACTGCCAGTCCACGCACAGTAAAACCAGTCCGCGATACGGTGCTTCCCGCCTGCCTTGGCTGAGCGGATCAGCCACCTGGGCCTACCACGCAGTCACACAGTATATTCTGGGGATTCAACCCGATTACCACGGCCTTCGGATCGACCCGTGCATTCCCGAAGATTGGAAAGAAGTCACCTTGTCCCGCAGGTTCAGACAAAAGCAATTCAATATTAAAATCGACAATTCTGCCGGTGTGCTAAAAGGAGTAAAAAAACTTATTCTGAATCAGGAAGAAGTGAAATCCAATCTGATCCCGTTGGAAAAAATGCGGGATGTCAATGAAGTACGTGTGGTCATGGGGTAGAGATGCTAAATGATTTCATTGAACAATTAACATTTAGCACTTAAGATTGAACAAGTAAGAAACAGATGTTCAATGTTCAATTCTCAATCCTCAATGTTAAATGAATTTCATTGAACATTTATCACTTAACATTGAACAAGTAAAAAAATGCTCAATGTTCAATTCGCAATGCTCGATGCTAAATGGTTTTTTATTGAACACTTAGCATTAAGCACTTAACATTGAACAAGTTATCATTAAACAAATGCTCCATGTTCATTGATCAATCCTCAATGCTAAATGATTTCATTGAACAATGAACATTTAGCATTAAACTAGTGAAAAAATAAATGCTCGATGCTGAATGGATCTTATTAAACACTTAACATTGAGTATTTAGTATTCTACAAATAAAAAAAGGATAAAACTTGGACAGTAATGATCTTGAAGATAGATTGATTCAGTTTTCTGTTGATATAATCCAATTGACAGAAAAACTACCGAAAACCAGAGCTGGGAATCATCTCGCTAACCAACTTATCAGATCTGGAACTTCGCCAGCTTTAAATTATGGTGAAGCAAGAAGTGCCGAGTCGAAGAAGGATTTTATTCATAAGCTTGGACTCGTCCTTAAAGAATTGAGAGAATCGAAAATCAATATTAAAATCATCATCGAATCAGAGTTATGCTCACAGAAAGAAACCATTCGTGAAGTCTTAAAAGAATGTGATGAATTGATCGCAATTGTTTATAGTAGTATCAAATCAGCTAAGGCAAGAAAACAATAAAATGTTCATTCTTTGATACTGAATGAATTTCATTGAGCATTTAACACTTAACATTGAACAAGTAAAAAAATGCTCAATGTTCAATTCGCAATGCTCGATGCTAAATGATTTCATTGAACATTTAACATTTAGCACTTAACATTGAACAAGTGAAAAAATGCTCAATGTTCAATTCTCAATCCTCAATGTTAAATGAATTTCATTGAACATTTATCACTTAACATTGAACAAGTAAAAAAATGCTCAATGTTCAATTCGCAATGCTCGAT
>CAZIAH010000001.1:17152-141164 GCA_964537715.1 uncultured bacterium
ATGTTCAATTCGCAATGCTCGATGCTAAATGGTTTTTTATTGAACACTTAGCATTTAACACTTAACATTGAACAAGTAAAAAAATGCTCAATGTTCAATTCGCAATGCTCGATGCTAAATGGTTTTTTATTGAACACTTAGCATTTAACACTTAACATTGAACAAGTAAAAAAATGCTCAATGTTCAATTCGCAATGCTCGATGTTAAATGAATTTCATTGAACATTTAGCACTTAACATTGAACAAGTAAGAGAAAAAATATCAATGTGTAAGCGTCTCTGTCCGTATTGAGACGACATACGCAACAATACCTATCACAAGTCCGGAAAGAAGAGACGATAAAAGCAGCAAAGGTATCAGAGAAAAAAGAGTTGTGTGATGAACGAATAAAAAATATGCTACGGTGACTTGGGTCAGATTATGACATACAGCTCCCAATATACTGATGCCGATCAAACTGAAATAGCGTTCAAAAAATTTGAAAATCATCCACATTCCCAGACAGGCCGCAACACTCCCCGAAAACGATAACCAGAATGTGATTTGAAACAGCCTTCCAAGAATCAGACTACTCAGAAAAACACGAAGCACGACAATCAAAAATGCCTCGCGCATTCCCCACCACTTTAAAGCTAAAATTGTGGCTAAATTGGCCAGCCCGAGCCGAATCCACGGCATGGGATTGGGAATAGTCGTCTCCAGAGCGGACAATATTGTCGCCATGGCAACAAGCAAACCGATTCTTGTCGTTTTGATTGACAAATCACATCTCTCTACATCGTCATTCCGTCTATTGCATGGTGGCCGTATCCCTCGATTCGAATCAGCAGTTTGTTCGGAATACAGACAATAATCTCACCGGCTTTGCTGATTTTTCCCATACTTTTACAGATTTGATGCGGACAGGGTGCGCTTTCGACCCAGACATTGCCGTGTTCGACTTTGACCACTGTTTTACCAATGGGTCCTGTAATCGTAATTGTACGGTTTTCAAAAATCTTAAAACGATACTGTTCCTGATTGCCCACAAATATGGAAACCATCTGTCCTTCGCTTGCCGAAGATCGAATTAAGAAAATTCCGACAAAAATTCCAATGAGAATCATTGCCGCTAAAATGTAATCACCGATTTTGAGTATTTTAAAAATTCGTTTCATGATTTTCACAGTTAAAAAGAAAGGGCTTTTCAGCCCTGTTACAGTCGTATTTTGTAACCATCGAATTTATCGTAACAATTGATCCGCTTTCTCAAACACTTCATCCGGCTTGATCAGTTCCATGCAAGTCTCTTCGCAATCATTCATGAAACATCCCTTGCACTCTTTAGGCGGCTCGATAATCACACCCCGTCCGTAGAGATCGAATTCGTATTTGTTGAAAATATTGTTAAACAGAACCACCTTTTTTTTCAATCCCAAAGCAATGTGCAGAGCCATGGTGACCGCGGTCACGATCAGATCGCATTGATTCATTAAATCGATAAACACCTGGAGAGAATAGTGTCCCAGATACTGGCCGCCGCTCTTTTTTGCCAGACGCTGGTTCTTCTCATCCTCCTGCTTTCCTCCCAAAAAAAGCACTTCGTATCCGTTTTGAATCAGCATTTCGGCCAGCTGAATCCAGTGCGATTCCGGCCACAACCGCGATTTCCAGCGAGCACCGCATCCAGTATTGAGACCGACAATCTTTTTATCTTTCGAAAGATTCCATGTCTGTTCCTGTTTCGCATTGAGAATATATTCCTCTCCCTGAAATTGAAATCCGCAGATTTGGAAAATCTCCTCCATGTAGCTTTTGGTATTTTTCTGGTTCTCATCGTCGAACAATCCGGTGATCCATTTTTGTCGGGCTGCTTCATCAAGAGGAAAAGCATTACCATTTTTGAGAACAAATCCTTTTTTTGTATCTGCTGGAATCACATCGGCCAATGCACAGGCCTCCCGGTCTTTGTCTAGATTGAATAAAATATCGAACTGCATCTGCTTGAGCACTTCTATATCCTGAGGAACAAACCGGCAAATTCTGTCGATTCGATCTGGGAGAATCTCGGGCGTGTGCGTGAGCCAGTGAACCATCGCATTCGGATAGACTTCTTTTAGTTTGTGAAGAATTGGTGTGGTCCGAATCACATCTCCAATGGCGCCAAGTTTAATGATCAGAATCTGTTCTTTCACCGGATCATAATAGGAACAGCCCTCACAATGTACGCCGTGCTCCTTGTGAGGCCGGCATGGGATGTCCCCCTTGAACTGTCTGCAGTCTTCGTGAATGATCATGTCATCCTCAAAAATAATTCTAAGCCAAAATATTTGTCAATGCGATGGAACTCACCCAGGCTTGTGCGTGCTCTGCTCTGGAAATCAACGACACGGGGATTTTGGCTCCAACAATGACGCCGCATATTCTCGCTCCTGCGAGATAGACCAGTCCCTTGGCCAATATGTTTCCGCACGACACATCCGGAATCAAAAGCACATCCGGATCGCCCGCCACCTTGCTCGGATATTTTTTGATTTCAGCGGCTTCCCGTGAAAATGCAATATCCAGGGCCATCGGGCCTTCGACGATCACATTTCCGAATTTCCCCTCTCCTGCTATCCGAACGAGCTGTTCTGCATCGAGTGTTTCTGGAAGCGCGGGATTAATTTTTTCCGTGGCCGATAAAATGGCGATTTTGATCGGATCGACGCCAAGCCGCCGCAACACTTGAATACCATTCTGAAGAATACCTATTCTCTGTTCCAATGTGGGATGAATCACCATACCGCTGTCCGTAATCAGAATCAGTTTATGATACGTGGGAATTTCCATCAGCGCAATGTGGCTGAGCAATTGACCGGATCGTAGATCGTATTTTTTGTTCAGCACGGCCTTCAACAGAACCGGAGTCAAAATATTTCCTTTCATGACGGCATCGGCTTCGCCGTTATGCACCAGTTCTGCAGCTTTCATGGCAATTTTTTGATTGTCCATAATATCATAAATCAACAGCCGCTTCAGATCAAGTTCAATCTCTCTGGAAAAACGGACGATCTCCTTTTTATTCCCAACCAAAACCGGGGTCATGATATCCAGATTTTGTGCTGTTTGTATCGCTTTCAGAATGGACAAGCCGTGTGCGCCGGCCACTGCAAAACGTTTCGGACCTCGCTTTTGCGCCATTTCAACAATGCTTTGAAGTTTTGTCAACATTGCAATTCTCGTTTTCAAAGATCATGCGGATGAATAACTTATGGATTTTACTTCTCTGACTTTCTGAACCAGTTCCCGTGTAGCCTGCGCAATATCATTCCGGCCCATGATCGCCGAAATCACCGCAATACCGTCGTATCCGGCGCGAATCACAGGAGCCAAATTCTGAACGGTGATTCCTCCGATGCCGAGCAAAGGCTTGTCCGTCAACGAACGGATTTGCCGGATCAAATCGACTCCTCCCTTTTCCGCATCTCTTTTTGTTTTTGTGGGGTAAACCGATCCGATACCGAAATAATCCGCATTTTTCACTTTTTCGAACTCACTCAGACTGCTTACCGAACCACCGATAATCAGCTTTCCCCTGGAAAGTTCTCGGGACTGATTTACGCCCATATCCTCCTGTCCAAGATGTACACCATCCGCTTTGACATCGATTGCAATATCCACATAATCGTTGATAATGAAAGGAACCGAATAGGTGTGTGTAATATGTCGGAGTTTCACAGCCGACTCATAAACGGTTTCTTTTTCGGATGTTTTATCCCGGTACTGAATCACACCTGCCCCGCCACGGATCATCCCCTCCGCAACCGATTCAATAGAACGATCATTGAGCCATTCCTGATCGATAATCGCATAAAGCGACCAGTCAATATCTTTACCATAAAACGACAATAGGAAAATCTACAATTTTAGTTTTTCGAGAATCAGTTTGGCGACACGCTCGCCGCTGAGCAGCATGCCTCCGAAGATCGGCCCCATTCGCGGACCGCCTGCCACTGCCCCGACCGCCATGCCGGTGACATAAACATTGGGAAAAACTTCTCCGGCCTGCTCGACGACAAACTTTTCCCCTTGTTCCGCCCACATGGATTTTTCACCGACGACTGCTTTCGATTCGGTGTGAAGCGGTCCGACTTTCTTTTGGATGATATTTACCACTTCGGCCGCATGTCCCGTGGCGTCGATCACGAATTTCGATCCGATGGTCACGGGATCGACATGGAGACCGGACATTTCGATAGGCGTCAGATTAATTACGAGACCGCACACCTTGTTTTCTTTGGCCACCACATCCTCCACGTGAATCAAATTGAATATTTTTGCTCCGGCATCCATGACCTTGCCGATCAGCTTGGCCACACTTTCCACGGAATCGGCTACATAATAGGAATCATCATATTTTGTATTTGAAATTTCAAATTCATCCAGAATTCGTTTGGCCTCCTTTTGCACGACGATGACATTGTATCCGACACCTCCCCCCCACATGCCTCCTCCAATACTCAGTTTTCTTTCGAAAAGAGCAACCTTTGCACCACCTTTGGCCAGCGCATAGGCTGCAACCAGACCCGAGGGCCCACCCCCAACAATAGCCACATCCAGTTCGAGCATATTGAGAAATTTATCCGTAAACGTTTTGATGATTGCTTCCGTCACTTTGGTTTCACTGATTGCCATGCATTTCCTCCGGTTTCTTTCCTGATGTCAATAATGAATTAAAACTCGATTCCTTCCCGCGCTGGGAAACCTTTTTGATAAGGATGCTTGATTTCTTCGACTTGACTGACCAGATCGGCCAGAGCGATCACTTCAGGATGTGCGTTTCTTCCGGTCAATACCAGTTCGACACTATCCGGTTTCTGACGAATTAAAGATAACAATTCTTCCAAAGGAATCAAACCAAAATCCACCGCCATGTGAATTTCATCGAGAACAATCAAATCGTACTGACAGTGCAGGATCGCGTACCTGGCCCGTTCAAATCCTTTCGCGGCCAGTTCCCTGTCTTTTTCAGAAGGATTTCCTTTTTTGATAAATGTCGGCAGTCCGTATTGTTCGACAATTAGATTAGAAATCCTTCTCGCACTTCGAATTTCCCCGTAATTCTGATTGCCCTTCATGAATTGAATAATAAGCACTTTCCATCCGTGTCCGCATGCGCGGAATGCCTGCCCGAACGCGGCTGTGGTTTTTCCTTTTCCCGGCCCCGTGTAAACATGAACCAGCCTTTTCGACAGGATTTCAGGAGGCTTCTTCAATCGAGCTCCCTTTTAATTTATGGGATGCCATTCGCGCCGCAAGCAGGATGGAATAGAATTTCGAATCGTCATCGTCTGCCCGTGAAGTCAGCACGGCCGGAGCTTTGGCTCCGACCACTACCGAGGCCGTGTTTCCGTGGGCAAAAAGCGTGAGGCTCTTGTAAAACGTATTGGCTGTTTCGATGTTGGGAAACAGCAGAATATCCGCTTCACCGTCGATGGGACTTTCCAACCCTTTGATTTCGCAATGTTTTTTGGACAGTGCCACATCCAGTGCTAATGGGCCATCCACAATGGCACCTTCGATCTGTTTTCGTTCGGCCATTGCCTTGATCACGGCCGCATCGACCGAAGATTGAAGTTTGAAGCTGATTTTCTCGACTGCGGAGACCAGAGCAGCTTTGGGGGGTTCTATACCGAGAGAATTGGCGACCTGAATGGCATATCTTAAAATCTGAACTTTTTCATCGAGATTGGGATTGGGGATAATCGCTGCATCCGAAACCAGAATCAGTTTGGGATAGGTGGACACTTCCATCACGGCCACGTGGGTGAGCAGTCCGTCTTTGGGAACGAGGCCGGTTTCCTTGTCCAAAATCGCTTTCATGAATGTGGCCGTACCCATTAATCCTTTCATCAGAAAATCGGCTTTTCCATCGTGAACGAGCTGAACCGTCAATCGGGCGCAATCGGCTTCGGTCTCGGCATGAACCACTTCGACCATCTGCGCAAATTCCGCACTGTGCGCCTTTGCAATCGCGTCGATTTTATTCTGTGATCCCACTAAAATAACCTTGACCACACCTTCCAAAACCGCGCGTGCAATGGCGTGCACCGTGGCAGGATCTTCTCCGGATGCAACGGCCATGGTGGTTCTGGAATCGCCTTTGACTGCCGTGATCAAATCGGTTAACTTTCTCATCGGTTCCACAAAAACGGACCCTCCATTCCTTGTTTAATATTTTAAAGTGAATTTTTTGTTTTGCAAGGCTTTCAACACTCCCTGAGCTAGAGCGAGCATCTCAAATTCTCCGGGATAAACTAAAATTCTTCCAATCCATGATACCTTTTCCCGGATCATGCGAACGAACTCCTTATCCCTGGCCAGACCACCTGTCAGAACGATACCATCCACGTGCCCTTTCATGACCGCAACCATACTGCCGATGGTCTTAGCCACCTGATACGCCATAGCCTCCACAACCTGTCTCGCATATCTGTCCCCCGCTTTTACTCGGTTTTCGACTTCCATCATATCATTCGTGCCGAGATAGGCAACCATCCCTCCCTGACCGACAAGCATCCTTGCAACCCCTTCAAGACGATATTGACCTGAAAAACAGAGCTCTGCAAGCTGGCCCGCTGGCAAGCCCCCTGATCGTTCCGGGGCAAACGGACCGTCTCCATTGAATGCATTGTTCACATCGACCACTTTTCCCTTCATGTGGCATCCAATGGAAATTCCCCCTCCTAAATGCACGACGATGAGATTGAGTTTCTCGTACGATTTGCCCAGATCCAGTGCGGCTTTTCGCGCTACAGCCTTTTGATTGAGCGCATGAAAAATGCTGCGTCTTTCGATTTTTGGATGCCCGGAAAATCTGGCCAGCGGTTCCATTTCATCCACGACCACCGGATCCACGATAAACGCGGGAATCCCGACCATTTTTCCCAGACGATGGACTAGGATACCCCCGAGATTGGAGGCGTGTTCGCCCCGTTTGGCTTGTTTGAGATCCTTCAGCATTTTTGAATTGACTGCATACGTCCCGCCGGGAATCGGTCTGAGAAGACCGCCTCGGCCGACAATCCCGTCGATCTGTTTAAGATCGACATTGTTTTCTTGAAGGATCGTTTTAATCGCTTTTAACCGGTAATCCAACTGATCAATTATCCGCTTGAATTTGGATAACTCACTCGTAGAATGTGCAACGGAAATCGAAAAAACGGCTTTTTCATTATCGAAAACCGCCACTTTTGTGGATGTGGATCCGGGATTGATTACCAGAATTCGATACGACCGGTTCACAATGTTCTTTCCCTGTAATATCGCACTTTTTCTTCACCGCAAAGCACGCGCAGCACGCCCAAAGCCATTGCCTCCATTTCATGTTCGCCCGGATAGATTCTTATCGGTGCGATGAAAGAAACACGTTGCCTGATCCATTCGGTCAGTATTAAGGAATGCGCCATGCCTCCTGTAATAAGAATCGCATCCACACTCCCGTTCAAAACCGTGGACATCGCACCGATTTCCTTGGCGATTTGATAGGCCATCGCTTCATACACCAGTTTGGCCTGTGTATCCCTGTGTTGAATTCTTTTTTCCACTTCCCGGCCGTCATTGGTTCCCAGATACGCGACCATGCCGCCGTTACCGACGAGCCGCTTTTTCATCTCTGAATAGGTCTTTCCTCCCGAATAGCAGAGTTTGGCCAGCGAACTGACCGGCAGACTTCCCGCCCTTTCAGGCGAAAACGGACCTTCCTCATTCGCATCGTTCACGTCGATGATGCGTCCATTGCGAATGGGACAAATCGAAATGCCGCCTCCCAAATGCACGGCAATAAAATTCAACTCACCAAAAGATTTTCCCATTTCTTCAGCAGCCTGATGCGCCACGGCCCGAATGTTCAATGCGTGGCTGAGGCACTTTCTTTCGATTTCGGGAAGTCCGGAAATCCTGGCCACGGGTTCCATTTCATCGACCGAAACCGGATCGACAAAATAGGCCTTGGTATTCGCCTTCTCCGCAATGTGGGCGGCAATAAAAACAGCAAGATTAGAAATATGCTCAGCCTGTACATTTCCATCCCGGATGTCCTGAAGCAGCTCCTCGGATACCTCATAGGTTCCGCTTCTCAACGGACGGAACGGCCCGCCCCTGCCTGCCACAGCGGAAAGAGATTGGACATCGAGTTTTTTCTTTTCCAAAACCGATTCGATATCTTTCAAACGGATTTCATACTGATCCATGACATGGACAAACCGGCTCAACTCATCCGGAGTGTATTGAATCTTTTCTTGCCAAACAGATTGATTACCCTCAAAAAGAGCAATCTTGGTTGAGGTTGAGCCTGGATTGATGATCAAAATACGATGCATATTCAGAGCTTCAGGTTTGACTGCGTCCCAATTGAAACGCCTTGATATTGATTGCAGCGGAATGTTCGGGCAGACGTTCACGGATCGCCTCTTCCCAGACCGACTCCGGGATCTCGATATATTTTGAAAGAATGCCTAAAAGAATCGTATTGGCCACCCGTGAATCCCCCAATGTTTCGGCTTTCTCGGTCGCGTGAATGGAGTGAACATTCGAAATCCTTTTTCGAACCGCTTCGACGGGTTGGTCCGGATAGTGGTATCCTTTTTGAGAAGCAATTGGAGGAACGAAGCGTCTCTCATCGATAATGACAAAACCGTCTTTCTTGATAAAATGCACCCATCGAAGGGCCTCGGCGGGCTCAAAAGCCAGAAGAATGTCCGCTTCGCCTTCCTGAATGAGCGGAGAATAGACTTTTTGACCCATTCTGACGTGGCTCGATACCACACCCCCGCGCTGCGCCATGCCGTGCACTTCGCTTTTCTTCACGTCATAACCGGCCTTCATCGCCACTTCGGAAAGCAGTTCACTGGCAAATAAAATACCCTGTCCTCCCACACCCACAATAAGAATGTCCATTTCGTTTTTCATCAAATGTTTGTTGACTACTCCACTTGTTTGATCGCATCCACCGGACAGACCTGAGCGCACACCGAGCATCCCGTGCAGAGGATGGAATCAATCCGGGATTGTGTCAATCCTTTTTGTGTTTTTTGATCGGATTCACTGATCGCCGGACAGCTGACCTTGAAACAGGTATGGCATCCGATACATCGAGCCGGATCGACCTGAAACGGTTTCTGCCGAACCGACTTCCGCATCTCCGGCGGATAAAGCGCGCACGGCCGGTTGGTGATGACCACGGAAAGTTCGTCGGAATCAAGTTCCTCTTTGAGCACCGCTTCGGTTTCCTTGATCCGGTAGGGATCAACCACTTTGATCCGTTTCACGCCTAAAGCCTGGCAGATTTTTGCCAGATCAGTCTTCACACCTTCCGATTCAGTAAGATTTTTCCCGGTTCCAGGATGATGCTGGCCACCGGTCATGGCCGTGATCCGGTTGTCCAGAATGATAATTGTGATTCCGGCACCATCATTGACCGCATTGAGAAGCCCGGTCATGCCTGAATGCAGGAACGTGGAATCCCCAATAGTCGCCGCGATCTGTTTTCCGCTTCCCTTGGCTTTTGCCATGCCCACGGCCACTCCGATGGAGGCGCCCATTTCCACACAGGTATCCCCGGCTTCGAGCGGAGGCAGCACTCCGAGGGTATAACAACCAATATCTGTGGCAATGACCGGCTTGAGCCTCCTGAGTGCGTAATAGAGCCCTCTGTGGGGACATCCCGGGCAGAAAATCGGCGGACGCGGAATCACCTCTTCTTTTTTAGGGGCGATCTTCTTTGCCTTGATTATTCCAGCTTTGATGAAACCGCTTTCCACAATTTCTGGAGACAATTCACCCAGATTGGTCCAGTAGGCTTTTCCTTCGCATTCAATTCCATTGGCCTTCAACTGTTCCTCAATAAACGGTTCCAGTTCCTCGACCACAAACAATTTTTTAACAGAATCGGCAAAAGAACGGATTTTTTGAACAGGGAGCGGATAACTCATGCCTAACTTGAAAACGGAAGCCTCGGACATCACCTCTTTCACATACTGATAGGCCACACCGTCGGTGATAACACCGATGTCCGAATTTCCGGTTTCGATTCGATTGATGCCGGTTTTTTTCGAAAATGCTTGCAGCTTTTGCAATCGTTCGACAGCCCATACATGACGCACACGGGCGTGCGCAGGCAGAACCACAAATTTTTTTGGATTCTTTTCAAATCCTTGAATCGGGAATTCGTGTCGATCATGAATATTGACAACTGCTTTCGAATGACAAATCCGGGTCGTCATTCGAAACAGGACAGGAACATCGAATTGTTTGCTGACATCGAGGGCAACACCGATAAAATCCTTGGCTTCCCGACTGTCCGAAGGCTCAATACAGGGATAACCGGCAAATTTGGCGTAGTACCGGTTGTCCTGCTCATTTTGCGATGAATGCATGCCCGGATCGTCTGCGCTGACCACGACAAGACCGCCGGGCACTCCGATCAAACTCACGGACATGAACGGATCGGCCGCCACATTGAGTCCGACATGCTTCATGGCGACCAGTGATCTCGCGCCCTGGAATGTGGCGCCCACGGCCACTTCAAACGCCACTTTCTCATTGGGGGACCATTCACAATAAATTTCAGGATATTGGGAGATATTTTCGAGGATTTCTGTGCTGGGTGTTCCGGGATAAGCCGTAGCTACGTGTATTCCAAACTCATAGCACCCGCGCGCTACAGCCTCATTGCCGGATAATAACACTGAATTATCCTTCTTATTTGACATTCTATTCAGAATCTTTCCCGAATGCCTGTTCCAGTTTTAAAAGACGGTTCCAGTTTCGATCCACTTCGCTTTGAATAAAATGCACTTCCTTTTGATCCAGATGGCGAAAACGTCCCTGTAATTTAAGATATTCTGACACAGGCTGAGGCTTTGCGATTTTCTTATTGATATGATAAACGCCATTTTCGACTTCGTAAATTGGGAACACATTCGTCTGCGTGGCCAGTCTGGCGATTTTGATTGTCATATCCGGCGGATGCTTCCAACCTGTAGGACAGGGCGCATATAGATGGATGAATTTTGTTCCCTGAATCTCTTTTGCTTTTTTCAACTTTTTGATCAGATCCTCGGGAAAAGCGATATTCGCAGTCGCACAATAAGGAATGTGATGCGCAACCATGATTTCCATGATATTTTTTTTCGGACCCTTCTTGAAATGCTTCACAGGGGTTGTGGTGGTCCAGGCGCCATGCGGCGTGGCCGAAGACCGTTGAATGCCCGTATTCATATAAGCTTCATTGTCATAAACGATATAAATAAGGTGATCGCCGCGTTCTGCGGCACCGGAAAGAGCTTGCAATCCTATATCAAACGTGCCTCCGTCACCTGCCCACGCAAGGGCAGTCACATCCGTTTTGCCCAATTGCTGCAGAGCATGACTGACCCCTGAAGAGGTTGAGGCTGCGGTTTCAAAAGCACAGTGATAAACAGGAACGCCCGCTGCCGAATAGGGAAAAGGACCGTCGATCACAGACCAGCAACAGGCAGGTATGGCTGTAATTGTTTTTCTTCCGAGTGCTTTCAAGGCATAACGCATGGCAAGAGCGGCACCGCATCCCTGACACGCCAGATGCCCGGGAGACATAATTTCTTCTTCGGGCAAAGTCAGTTTGATCTTTTTCTGTCTTTCGATTGTGGCTGATTCGCTCATTTCTTCACTCCAATCCAGATCAGATCTTTCGGATCGTGATTCTGCATATATTCGACCATAGATTCAATATCTTTCATCGAAACATCCCGTCCGCCAAGACCAGCAATAAAACCGAATAATGGAGTATCGTGACCATACAGCGCGGATTTTAACTCGGTAAAAAACGGACCCTCCTGCCCAAATGAGATGGCTCTGTCAATTACGCCCACAGCTTTCGTACTTGAAAGGATCTTTTTAATATCTTCTTTTGGAAAAGGACGCAAGTACCGGATTTTCAGATTCCCGACCTTGAGTCCGTTTTTCCGCATCCGGTCCACAGCTTCTTTTGCAGTTCCGGCAATCGTGCCATAATCGACCAGAATCAGATCGGCATCCGCGCATTGATAGGTTTCGATCAAATCGTACTTTTTACCAAATACCTGTTTAAATTCTTTTCCAACCTGTTTGATTATCTCTTTGGCCTTTTCCTGGGACTGATGCATTTTATACGAAAATTCATAGTAGTGCTCGGGAGAAGTCAAGGCGCCAAACGAGCAGGGCGTTTCAACATCCAATTTGATTTCGGATCTGTATTCCGGCAAAAACCGATCGATAATTTTTTGATCGTACATGTCAACCACCTGAGAGGTATGAGACAGAAAAAACGCATCTAAGTTAATTAGGGTTGGAAGCAACACATCGGAATTTTCACTCACTTTATAAGACATCAATATCGTATCAAAAACTTCCTGGTTGTTCTCACAATAAACCTGCATCCAGCCCGTATCGCGCTGGGCGACCGAATCGGTCACATCCGCCCAGATGGACCATCCTGGCGCCATAGCACGATTCACATTGGCCATGACGATGGGCAGCCGTCCCCGTGCGGCCCAGTGAAGCATTTCATGCATCAATGCCAGTCCTTGGGCCGACGTGGCTGTAAACGTTCTGGCGCCGGCTGCCTGTGCGCCGATACAGGCGGAAAGTGCGGAATGTTCGGATTCGACCTTGACAAAATCCGCTTTCAATTCACCATTCGCCACAATTTCAGACAGGATTTCAACAATGGTGGTCTGGGGCGTGATTGGATAGGCGGCAATGACATGAACGCGCGCTGCCGAAGCGCCGTATGCAGCGGCAAAATTACCGGTAAGCACTCTTTTCATGTGTTTCTCCTCTCACTTCCCTTCTTTTTCAGAATGGATCGCGTCAAACGGACATTCAACAATGCAGATGCCGCATCCCTTACAAAAATCGTAGTCAATGGTCGGAGGATCGTTGGGCAAAATCGCCGGTTCTGGACAATACTTCCAGCATATCATACAGCTGGTGCATTTATCTGTATCAATAACAGGTCTGATCGACCGCCAGGAAGCCGTTTTATTCACACGCATACTGCCGAGAGAAGCCGGCATTGGAGGCATGTCCGAAACGTTCTGTATGTTGATCTTTTTTGGCGTTTTTTCTTTTTTATCCATGAATCACCCCTGCAAATTCAATGCGTCATAGGCTTCTTTGGCAGCCTGAATATTTTCCTCTTTTTTTAATGGGATCTTTTCCCGAATGGCTTCGATGACCGATTCCAGCCTGACCAAATCCGTGACTTTGGCCACGGCCCCGAGTATGGTCGTATTCACGATTGGAGCGGCTTTGGTGCCGAGCCCGTGTTTCAATGCGATCGAGGAGCAATCGACCGTAAAAATACGGGGAGCCTCCACATCCGTAAATGAAAAATCTTCAGATTTTTTTTCTGTGTTGATAACAAGCGTCCCGTTTGGTTTCAATCCCTCTGTAATCGGAACAGCGCCGATGAGCGTTGGGTCCAAGACCACAAGCACATCCGGTTCATAAATATAACAATGGATTCGAATTTCTTCATTACTGATGCGTGTATAAGCCGTTACAGGCGCTCCCCTTCTTTCCACACCAAAAAAGGGGAAAGATTGCACCTCCTTCCCCTCTTTGAATGCAGCCATAGCGAGAATATCAGACCCCTTCACAGCACCCTGCCCACCTCTGCCGTGAAAACGTATTTCAATCATTGAATATCCCCTTAACAAATAATTAGTGAAGAATAAAAAAATCAATTACTTAATTATATTTAAATATAAAAATTAACCAGGCATGTTGCAAGTAGTTTTTTCAGGATAATGGTTTTACCTATTTGTCACCACAAAATAAAAAACGACAATCAGGAATTGCCCTTTTGTTCTAACAATTTTATTGGCCCCTCACAAGAAGCCGTAATGATAGATCAAAAGCCCGTACCGAATGCGTGAGTGCGCCGACAGAAATATAATTGACGCCCGTTTCGGCAACATCCCGAATATTGTCCAGAGAGATGTTTCCGGATGCTTCCAGCGGGATTCTGCCACGAACGATTTCGACACACTTTTTCATATCCGGCAAACGCATATTATCCAGCATAATGCGATGCACAGGAAATTGCACGGCTTCCTCAAGTTCGTCTATCGTTCGGGCCTCGACCTCAATTTGAACTTGCAGATCATTTTTTTCGCAATAATTCAGACACCGGCGAATCGCATCAGAAATCGTGCCGCAGGCATTGATATGGTTGTTCTTGATGAGTATCATATCATACAATCCAAAGCGATGATTGACTCCGCCTCCGATTCTCACCGCGTATTTTTCGAGAGACCGAAACAGGGGGATCGTTTTTCTTGTATCCGCAATCTTTGCTCTGGTTCCCGCAACGGCCTGCACGCATTGATTCGTATAAGTGGCAATTCCGGATAGATGCTGCAAGAAATTCAGAGCTGTTCTTTCCGCTTTCAGGAGACTTACAATATTTCCGTTCACAGTTCCAATGGCAGTTCCCTTTTCGACCCTCGCGCCGTCCTGAACTGAAAACGATAATCGAATTTCCGGATCGACTTTATAAAATACCCGCTGAAATACGGACAAACCGGCGATCAAACCGGCTTCCTTGGCAATCAACTCGCCTTCGCCCCTCCGATTTGCGGGAACAGCGGCCTGTGTCGTGATATCCCCTGCTTTGCCAACATCCTCGGCCAATGCGTTTTCGATCAGAAAATCAATCTCTTTCCAGGATAGTTTATCCCGCATCACTCAACCGTCTCCACAATTCCCGCTTTGATTTCATCGATCCGTTTCTTCGCAATCCGCCCCATATCACTGGTTGCGCCTTCACTCCGCACGACTTTTTCGAACAGCTTGATTGCTTCTTCGGATTTATTGAGTTTTAAGTATGCCATCCCGGCTTCGTACAGCGCCGTCGATGCCCAGGGCAGTTTCGTCGGCTTGGAGATATATTTTACCTTGAGAAATTCGAATATGGCCTGTTCAAAATCTCCCATATCGTTACAGCATTTCGCGATCCAGTATTGAATCTCCGCTTCTGTTTCGGCATCGGCATCCATCTGAACATCCCTGAAAACCTGAATGGCCTGCGGATAGGAATTCAACCGCATGTAAAAAAGCCCGATCTGCACCCACTTCTGAACAATATCATCAGCTTCTGGAAAACGTTCGATATATTTTCTCGTCAATGCCAGGGCCGCATCCCACATCCGGACGGAATCGTATGTCCGGATGAGATAACGCATGGCGATCTGTACATTCTCTTCATCGTCATAATTGTCAATTACTTTTGTGAACGCGCTCATTGCATTATCGAACTGCTGAGATCTGAAATAGTGATCTCCCAAATTCACATAGACTTTTGCAAGAATCGAATGCGTTGGATATTTTTCGATGATTTCCGTCAGCACATTCAACGCTTTTTCGATTTTGTTTGTGACCAGATAGGTGCGTCCGATTTCGAATTCCGCTTCGGGAGCAAACGGCGATTTTTTGTATTTCGAACTCACTTTGCCAAAGGATTCTAGCGCCGAATCGAATTCCTTTTCGCGAAAATAAGCCTTACCCTCTTCCATAAAAATTTCAGCCATTGACTCTTTAAAATTTCTTTCGGATTTATATGTTTTTTCATAGACATTCATCCGAACCTGAGCCTGGGGAATCTGATCCTGACGCAGCATCGAAATGATGATTCGTGAGGCCAAAAAAGCCTGCTGTTCTTTGGAACTGCTCAATTCAAACGCACGGTCAAAAGAAGCCCTCGCATCGAAATAATTCTCCAGTCTAAATTGATACATGCCGAGCGCCTGATATGAACTGTCATCCGGTACGACTTGGACGGCACGTTTGAGATAATCTGCCGCACGGACGTTGTCTTTTTCTCTCTCCGAAATACGGGCCAAAGCAATGAATACCCGACTTTGATTTTGGGATGAGAGATCTGCTTTAAGCAGTTCATAATAGGTATTTTTTGCTTTTTTCAGTTCATTCATTCCCGTATATGCCTTTGCCAGACCGGACAAACACTGTCTCCGGATTGAAAGCGAATCCGCCTCCAGCCCTATGGAACGCGCCAACGCCATCAGACTGTCTAACTGCAGGGCGTTCGAATATATCCGTTCGGTATTCCGAAAATCATTTTGATCCAAATAGAGCCGGCCCAATGCCATGGCAGATCGATAATTCCACGGAGCATAATCAAACCGGTTCATCACGCCTTCCAGAATCGAAACAGCCTTTCCGATCCGGTTCTCCCGTTCGGCAATTTGAGACTGGCAGATAGAGTTCTCCGGCAGAAAAGCTCCTTCGGGGAACCGGGTTTGATATAACTTAAACAGTGAATCCGCACGTGTGAAATCTCCCAGTTTGAAAAGAATTTGCCCGCACTGCCCGAGTGCATTTTCATAAAAAGGACTTCCGGGATATTCTTGAACAAGCCGATTGTAATAACGATAAGTCAGTTTTAGCGAATCTTGTCTTTGTGTCAATGACCCCATTTTCGATAACAATTCAGCATTCATTTCGGAATATTTTCCAAGCAAATCGGATAGAATGAAAACGGCGTCCTTTGGATCTTTTTTCGAAACAAGATCGGCCAAACGAATGCCTGCTTTAATCGCTTTTTCGGATTGGTTCGTATCCGCAAGAATCGTCGAATAGATGGCTTTTGCGCTGTCGAGAAAAACCGGATTTTCTTCCTTTCGAAAGAGATTCTCATATCCCCTTCCCATATAGAACAAGGCATCCCTTTTCTTCTCCTGATCATTCGAGTCTTTTCTGTATTTCCGAAAGCGGGAAATCGCCTCCGAGTACTGTTTCAAATTATCGAAGTAGATTCTTCCCAAAAGATAGAATTGATTTTCATCTTGTTTTTTATCATAGGATTTTGCAATCAAGCTTGTCAATTCGGAAATACTCTTTTCGGAATGATAGAGATAATCTCTTTCTACTTCATCCAATTTCAGATCAGATTGTTTTGCCCATTCATTGCCTGGATACAATTTTTGAATTTGATTCAAAACTTCAACCGCTTCTATAATCCGGTCCGATTGAATAAGACATTCTGCATAGTGATACTGAACTTCAGGAATTAATTGGTTTTCAGGAAACGATTGAAGAAAACGGTCAAAAATCCGAAGCGCCTCATGGGTCAATTTGAGTTTATCCTGACAGATTGTACCCGTTTTTAACAGAATCCGATCGCTCATCAAATCACCAGGAAAGATTTCAAGATACTTTTGGTACAATGCTATCGAAGCTTGATACTCACCCATTTCAAAATAGAGTCTGGCGGCAAATAATAGACAGGTTTTCACCATGCCCTGGTTTTTATTTTTTGATAACGCTGTATGATTGATAATATTTCGATAAATTCGTAAAGCCAGATCATTTTTAGACAGCGACTCCTGACATTTTCCCATCCAAATTTGCGCCCACTGTTTTTGATCTGAATCGGGATACAGCTTTTCTGCCTTCTCGAATGCAATCAGAGATTTTTGATAATCATTATTTTTATATCTCAACATACCAAGATGGAAAAAAGAGTCTGCCCGGATTTCATCATCGACTCCCTTTTCACCGGCATTCTCAAAATATGAGAGAGCGATTCCATTTTGGGACTGCAATTCTGCCAACAATCCCAGTTGAAAATTTGCACGGGCTATCATCTTGTTCTGTGGTTTCAGTGACAGTATTCTTTTATACGCATTCTCACTTTCCTGCCAGTATCCTAATGTTTGATAGATTTGACCTAATTCATAATTCGCTTTTTCAGCATCCCCGGAAAGTACGGGCTTATCGGCAAGTCGCTGCAATTGTTGAATGGCATCATCGAACGCTTCCTGCTTACTATAAACTTCCGCAGAAAGAAACAGACTCTTTGAAAGCGTTTCCCCGGTTGGGGATTTCTTCAATAGCTGTTTTAATATAGATTCTGCCTTCTTGAAATGCTTCTGTTGGAAAGAAAGCCGGGCGGCCTCATATAAACTTTGAGCGGATCGTTCACTTGAAGGATGGTACTGATCCACACGTAAATAAGCATTCAGGGCTTCATCGGGACTATCCAGTTTTTCAAAACACTCTCCGATTCTGAATTGTGCTAGATCGGCCTTATCTGATGTCGAATATTGAACGATAAAAATGGTAAAAGACTTGAGTGCATCCCGATAATTCTGAATCAAAAAAGCACTCTCTGCACATAAAAACTGTGCTTCGGCAGAATGCGGATTGACAGGATAATTATCCACATAATTTTGAAACTGAGTATAGGCCAGATCGTACAATCCTTCACGATACAAACGCATTCCATAGTCAAATTCGATCTCACTTTTTGACTGCTGTGCATATAAAAATCCGGAGGTGATTTGCACCCAAAGCATGATTGAAACGATTTTTTTCACAATGAATCTGCTTTCTTTTACTTTGACCGTGAATATAAAACCCTGCCTCTCAAACAGTGGCAGGGCAATGGGTAATGATCCCGATTATATCATAATGAATTCATTTCTTGTCTTTGTCTTTTTCAGCCTCAAGTAACTTTCGAAGCCGTTCGAGCTCTTCTTCCACTTTTTGCCGTTCTGCTTTGATTTTGGAAAGCTCACTCTCGGCATCTTCCGTGTCTTTCCGTTCTTCCATCATTTTTTCTAAAATTGCCCTTCTGTCCCGGGCTTTTCGCTTCAGCGAAGCTTCGGTGGATGTTGCATACAAATCCGTAGGCAAGATTCCGATTTTAACTCCCAGGAGTCCTCTCCATGTCGGAAAATTGGGAAAGTCCGCGGTCGGAGGAGGAGGAAGGTGTGTTTCCGGCGAATAAACCGATAAATCTTCACCGGAAAACAACCGTAAATCCATTGCCATTTCAAGTGTCAACCACCGATAGGGTTTATAATAGAGCCCCGCTGTGAGATAACTGACAAACTCTCTGCTGTATGCCGTTTCCGGGGGACGCTTGAGGAAATAATTCGCATTCAACTCAGCGGAAAAATCGAATGTTCCGGCCGGATACAAAAGTCCAATACCAATCAATAATTCAGAGCTCATCGATTCCGGCGTTTTGTCATCTGGATCATCGGTCAACTCTTTCCCGACATCATTATGGTTCAGATACCCCAAATTGGCGTGAAAAGACCAGCTCTCCTCGGGAAAAGCCACATTGCTGAAATAAGAAAAAAGTCCGGTTAAACCGATTTCAATTTTTCCGGCGGAATAAGGTTCATAGATAATATTATGGGACTTCGCAGTGGGTAATCTGAAATGAATCATTCCTCCAAACACATAGGGACTTTCCAGCATACTGAAAGAACCGATTTTCATAGACAATAAAATATCATCGATAAAATTTGCTTTTCCGTTAAATGCATTTCCTTTTTTCGTATTGGTATCTTGGTATAGGATTGGAGTCACTGCGAATTCAACATGTTCTCCTGCACCATAGGTAAAAGCATTGACGACCTTGACATTCCATAATGTATATGCCTTTTGACCACTGCCGAAACTGGCCACCTTTCCGAAGTACCGGATACCCGCGCAGGATTCCAAATATCCTTTCGGAATGACTTTCGCTGAATTGACATAAAACAAACCCTTGCCACCGAACTGAGTTGTCGCTTCCAGATTAAAACCAATACAAAGTAAAAACACGATGAGGATTAAATATCTCTTATTCATGCTTCTCCTCCAGAAAAAAATGTTCACGCCTCAAATACATTGTCATGGCATCGACCCGAAACCAAACAGTTGGCATGGAATAAAGATTCAAAAGTACCCGCATCCGTCCACCAACCAGTAAGTTTTTCAAAGGTCATTTCACCATTTTGGATATATGCATTGTTGACATCCGTGATTTCAAGTTCTCCCCGGTCGGAAGGTTTCAACGTTTTTATAATATCGAAGACTTTCGCATCATACATATAAATTCCGGTCACAGCATAATTTGATTTGGGTTGTCGGGGTTTTTCTTCGATATTGAGAATGAGATCTCCTTCGATCTCAGCAACACCAAATCTTTCTGGATCTTTCACTTCTTTTAATAAAATCTTTGCTCCGGATCCTTGTTTTTTGAAATTTTCGACAGCTTGACCGATATCATCCTCGATAATATTGTCACCCAATATCACAACGATAGCTTCGCCATCCGAAAAATGCTCGGCCAGCCCCAGTGCTTCCGCAATCCCGCCTTCGCCTTCCTGATAAGTATAGTTGATATGTTTCAGTCCAAACTCTTTGCCATTCCCCAACAATCGTAAAAATTCTCCCGCACTGTTTCCGCCAGTGACGACTAAAATTTCACGAATACTCGCATTCACCAAAGTTTCGATCGGATAGTAAATCATTGGCTTATTGTAGATTGGCAATAGATGTTTGTTCGTCACCTTTGTCAAAGGCAGCAGCCGTGTTCCCAAACCACCCGCTAAAACAATACCTTTCATTGACAATCCATTCAAACTTTAATGACAACTGATTCTTATTTATTTCTATTATACGATTCTGCCAGTGAAATTAAATAATAAATATTGAAAAATACAGCCAATTGAGAAACAAATGTAAAAAATCGTGTAATCCAATGGAATGTGGTACCTTTAACAATAATTGTGTCTCCAGGCTTTAATGAGGGAATCAAGCGTTCATCTCCTGTGTCAATATACTTCTTGACATTAATGATGTAAACGACATTCCCTATCTTAGGATCATTCCGGATGATACGAATATTGCTGATCTTTGCATCGTTAGTCGGTCCTCCCGCATAAGAAAGCAGAGAAATAAGTTCCGTGTTGTCAGGCACCATATATTGACCCGGCTTTTGAACAAAACCCCAAATATTCACGGGTATCAGTAACTCATCTTCGTAACCCAGATAATACTGAGCCGCCCGGTTTGGTCCGGATTGAGAAGAACCTCCCTGTCCAAATAACAAAGAATGGGATAAAACAAAGAATATCACAAAAAAAATCAATTTCAATAATTTTCTACTACCATCCATCATAGATATACCTCTTGAAATTATAATCTTCTTTCTCCATCCGTTGAAAATTCTATGGTGCGTTGACAGCAAATTCTCTCCACGCACTTTCGGAACCGCAATTACTTTCCGCACCAACAATATCAATCCGCCATCGATAGGTCTGGTTCAATTCAAGCGAATCAATGGTTGCGGAATGATCCACGTTAAAACGAATCGATTGTTCTTGTCCCCCCCAATTGATCTCATCACCGGACATCAAATGAATCCAAAGATAATCTTCATTATCTTGCTGTAGCAGCCGAATGACATAGCTTTGCGATGGAAACTCATTCTCATCTTTCCATCTAAATACGGGTATCCGTTCGTTTTGAGTTCCCATTGGTATGAGTAACTTTGCCTTATTGAGCAGTTTATAATCCACTGTATCCGAAGGAGCACTTTTTTCTCCATCCAGAGTTACCGCAAGTATATAATAAAAATAACGGATACCCGTCGTGTCAACCTCATCGATATAAACATCCCGATAGGCTTCCACTTCTTGGGCATCAGCTATCTTTTGAACCAATCCATCGCGTGTTTCTTGGATGCGGTAAATCTCGTATCCTGATACAATATCCTCGCTGCTGGGAATCCATTCCAGCCGAATAAAATCTCCCTCGGGAACAGCATCAATTCCACTTTCGAATCGACTGGTATCGCTTTCATTGTGCAAAAAAACGACCGGGGATGGCTTCTCACTTTCAACTGTAACTTTCTGTTTGCAATAGAAGATAGTAAAAAGCGACACGAATATCAAGAAAAAAGAAATACTCTTTCTCATGTCAATCTGCCTTATGTTAAAATGAAATAGAACAACTGATTCGATGAAGAGCATCTAATTCATGTGTGATGAACGCATAATCCACATTGAAAATCCATACCCTGAATCCGGCGCCACCGGTAAATTGTTTGTCATCCAATCCTGCCCTGAGATTCAAATGTCCAAAAGCGCGATACTCGACTCCGAAATGATTTCTACCTCGCCATCGTGTATCATGATCATACGCCACGACGATCAAATGTTTGGGCTTAAAAAAATCGATAAAATATGAACAACCCATCTTTACATTCACGGGAATTGTGTCTTTGTGTCTCGTATTCCAGCTTAAAGTGGTTTTTGAAATATCCTGCAGTTGAATTCCCATCGCGATGCTGCCCATTTCCGGAGCTTCAAGAAAATCATCGAGATGAAACCGAATCATGGTACCCACATCCAACCCAAGTCCGGACGCTTCCCCTTCACCTAAATTCTGCCTGATCAGTTTGATATTGACACCGACGGGTATTTCTATACACACACGGTGATAATCCCAACCCAGATCCGCTTCCCATCGATTCATTTTTGAAAATGAGAAGAAAATAGCATCCTCGGTATCACTGATATATCCCTCAATATCCCCGCTCGGCCGCAGCGCCGGATTTTGATACCGCTCATACCGGCTCCCCTGCAACTCGGAATAGACGGGAATATCATCAACGGCCATGCGAATCCAGTTGACAGCAACAACCGCATCTCCCGGCAAACGCTGGGCGTATCCAAGATAATGAAAATTTCCAAGGGGTTCCTCGATCGAACCAAATTGGGGACCGTACATTCCTGAAATCTGATTTTTTTCTGAAAAGGCCAGACCCGCGGGGTTCCAGTAAAAAGCCGTACCATCATCCGCTACGCTCACATAAGCGCCTCCCATTCCCAGTGCTCTTGCACCCACGCCTATTTCCAGAAAAGAGGCTCCGTATTGGCCGGCCCGAAGCAAAGGTTGGAGAAAAAGCCAAAAAACGGCAAAAATTAAAATCGAACCGATTCTATATTTTTTCACGCCATTTTTCATGTTCAATGTATCTTTGCAATTTTCCCTTTGATTTCACGACTTTTTTCCATGCCATTCGCTTTCAAACTGAAAAAATAGACTCCGTTTGCCACATCACCCCCCCATTCATCTTTTCCGTCCCACTCGATTTCGTGATAGTCTGCAGAAATAAGTTCCGGATCCTCGAATGTCCGGATCAACTTGCCTGAAACTGTATAGATTTTAAGCAAAACCTCTTTGGCTGCATCCGTTAATACATAACAGAAAACAGTTTCGTATTTAAATGGATTCGGATGGTTGCCCAAATACCGTAGATCGAAATGGGAACTGACTTGAAATCGGTTCTCACCGCTCTGACCGGTATTTTCATGAATATCCGAGGCTTGCACAGAGATCGTATGTTCACCCGGCTCCAGTTCCGGCCGTAAGGTAACGACAAGATTTCTGGGATCCTCTGTAGAATCGGGAATGGACAGAACCGGTTGTTCCTGAAGAACATAATCAAGCATGACCTGAATCTTTTCGGGATTGATATCCACGCCGGATTCATCCTGAATGATGATCGAAAAAATCCCTCTCCTGGGGACATACGATCCGGCGGAAAAAGGCTGATTTTCAACCAACATTTCGATCACAGGTGGATTCACATCATCGCTCGACATCAAACGAAATTTCCCCAGACGGTTTGTTTTCACAATGATTTGAGAATCGGATACTATAGAAGGAATAACCGTCCATTGTCCAGTAGCGGGATTTAAACGATAGGGCTTGTCGGCACCGCTGCTATCGTTCAACATCAAAGTTGCATCCGAATTTAAAGCGGCGTCGTCTTCTAACAATGCTTGTAAGAAAAATGTATAGATTTCTGAAGACACAAAATTTGTATCCGCTTGTGAATTGGTGGTTTTGCCAATATCGATCCACAACGCGGTTTTCTTCGAAACCGCGCCTGGCGGAATAATACAAAAACACTTCTCGGGAATGCCAACGGTATCCGCCGAATTCGTTCCAAATGTGGTTCCTCTTTCGGGAGTCACATTGAAATACTGGATATCGATGATTTTTTCCAGGGCGTTGTTATCGTACCGGCTTTCGATGGTTGTCGAATCGGGATTGATAACTGTCTGGAATGTTTTCGCTCCAACTGCAGAAAAAAATGGAACAGTCCACATCGTCAGGGACAAAGGATCGATGGAAATATTACCCTGATAACTATAATTGATTTCGGGGCAGATCAATCGCACTGGCACATCGAAAACGCCAGTCTCTCCTGCATTCTGAATAGAAACGGTCAATTCGACCTGTTCCGTCCCTCCCATCTGTATAGACTGCACAACTAAATCGGGAAGAGTCGGTATTCGAACCGTCATTGTATCACTGGCCGTTACTGTTTCGTCCGAATTTTCGGCAATATAAAAATAACGAAGTGTTTGACCCGCATCGAGTGGACCGATGCCTGTTGTTGAAAAATAGTTATGGCTGTTTTCATCTTGCATCATTAAAAACGATTCTGAGACAGGAGAATAAACATGACACATGATTTGATCGATCCCCTCGGAATTTTCAGCGCGAACCGAGAAAAAGATGGTGTCTTGCTGGGTAGGTTCCGTAGGAATCGTTGTCAAAGAATCGAAGAAAGTTTTGCCGATGACAAAAGAGACAAAACCGTTTTTTTGCAACGTTCCGTCCGGTTCCCAGAGATAGGTTCGCACGCCGCCTTGATCTCCATTAAAATCCTCAGGGAGAGGCAGGTGAACATTCCACTGATCTCCCTGATGGCTGGAAAGATGACTGCTCACAACATCTAAATTTGGATTCGTAATTTCGAGCAGAAGATTGTAGTTTCCATTTCCGACAATGTCCGCACCCTGAACATGTAATGAATCTGAACTGTGAACGGCTTGTGTTTCAAGAGCCACTTCTGTTTTCTCATTCGGAATAGCAAGCCGTATAGCTGGATCGCCTATCAAACTAAATTGAAATATTTCCGACACGGGAATGCTGCCCCAATTCGTCAGAAGAAAATTGGTTTTGGCCTGCTGAATCATCTCACCCAAAGTCAGATCAGGCGATGTATGGATGATACGATAGAGCTCGGTCAGCAAATAGTAATCGTTCTCTACCCATCCTACACCCGTAGCCCCCCAGAATGCAATGGCGCCAATATCTTTATGACAGAATAACGCTTCGCCGAGGCATGTCAATCCGCCAGAAAAATCACCCGTAAAACAGGTCATGCTCGTAATGACAGGCAGCTTTCCCTTGTTTTCGATGAGTTCAATATCGTCCAGATCCAGAAGACCCACGTCCGACCAGATGGCACCCCCTCCATGGCCCCTGAAATTCACGAATGAAAGCCCTTCCTGAAAATATCGCAGCAAATCTTCCGTACCGCCGACATAGGGATCAGACAAACTTCCCGATAAATGGAGGCGATTCGAATGGAGCTGCGGTGGCAAAACGTTCTTAATCAGATTTTGTGTCTGGGTCATGAATTCATTGTTATATCCTCCCGAAGCGATACACAGGAACTGATTCTTCCATGAATCCGGCGGACTGGTTTCATAATCGATGATTTTCTTGATCACTTTGGACAGTTCCAATCTCGTGCGAACAGGTAGTCTGCCTATCGCAATATCTGGATAATTGTCGTCACCGACTAACAAAGTATATTTGTGATCTGTTGCAGATCCACCATATTTCCAGGTTTGGAATAAAGGAACAGGGAAAACATTACCCGATTCGGGTTCGGCTTTGTTGTTATAATATCCATCTCCGACAAGAAGTACAAACCGGGGCCTGGGAGACCAATTCAAATAGGCATATTGCAAAAACAGACGAACCGCTTCGGGATTGGGAATACCCCTGTTAAACACATTGTAAATCTCGTCTAAATTCACAACATCCACAAGCAACCCCTGGGATTCTCTCAACTGGATGAGATCGCTTAATGGTTCTTCACCGAGAGAATCGGCCGGTGTGATAATAATATAATCCGCTCCCCTGGTCCGGGAGCACAGATTCGAGGGTTCGATCAATGCCACACTGTCAGGCGCCATAATTTTCTCGGGTGTCAATGCGATGTACTCGGTCTTGTCACTGACGACCTTGTCCTTGAAGACAAGTTGATAGGTCTTCCCAGTGACCGAATCTGTAACCGCAGTCACTTCACCGCCGAGAACATAACTCACCCCGTTTTTATAAAGCAGAATCGGTACTCTTGAAAATCCTTCGATTTTAAAATGGATTTCTTCTCCGATACTGTACTTAGGTGCAGAAAATCGGATATAATCTTTTTTAGCCTGATACTCACGGGGATAGGTGATCTCGAACCAGTCCAGCAACAATTGGGACAATTCCTTTTCTTCCGATTGATTGACAACAGTGATTGTGTTTTCCCCATCCTTGAGATAGAAGGGACTGAATTCGTTGCTCTCGATCAGGATGGGATTGTTGCCGATCCACTGGCTCCGGGCAACGCTTCGATCGTTGAGATAAATCTCAATAGGATTCACAACAGCACTCTGGGATTGGCCTCTTAATTTCAATTTGATTGTAACCATCTGTGAGGAATAGCTATCTGGAGAATAAAGTTCGAATTTAAAACTCCGTTTTTCCCCTCCGACAATCGAACTCGAGTAAAACCAGTAATCCCCATCCACGACATTTGTGGCATACGGAAGCCGATTGAAATGCGTGTCTCTTTCTTCGTGCTGTGTGTACAAATATGAGTTAGGAAAGGATTGTCCTTCGAACGGCCAGCCTGTCTCACGAGCCATTCGTAATCCATATCCATTTCCATATTCCAGCCAATAGATATTGGAACTGCCAAAAACATCCAGCCGTTTGCCGTCGCTGGCCCGGGTGTCCCACAGAGGTTCACCGTAGAATTCGATGTAATCATAAAAATCGAACGATCCGTCTTCCTCGCCAACGATGCGAATCGGACACTCACACGTCGATCCTTTTAAGTGGAAATATCGCGGATCCATACTGGAAACATCCCAGCCTGCCTGAACCACCATCGGCTGAGGAATGCGGTAGATTCCTTCCTTTTGAACCCACACTTTTAATCGTCGCTGATGATAGGGTTCCGAAAGTGTTTTATTAATGTTCGCTGAATATCTTTCGGATACAATGTATGCTTCGGATTTTTGGCGGATCAATTTTGAAAGTATCGGAGTTCTTGAACTATCATTTTCAAGAAGAGCCACTGATTCCGCTTGAAACAGGAGCCGGATCGATTCCAACCATCCGATCTCCGTTCCGGATGAATTCACCTTACAGGGATAAAGGGTAAAGACAAAAACAGATTGTTTATCCAGTGTACCGATTTCTTTGATTTCATAACCATTGCTCGGAATCGTATTTTTATTTATCTCCGGTTGATTACTATCATCTCCGCCAATGGCGATATCCTCGACAAGAGAAGCGCTGCTTCCTGTAGATTGATGGTATTTTTCTTCATTGATTTTTCTGATCAGAATATTTTGCGCATGTGCACTCAATAAAATTTTTCGGGGAGACAAGGGAATGTATGTTTGCATTTTAGGTGGATCAAAATCAAATTGCAGGATCAGTGAATCTGCACTCTGAGAGATTACAGCTGGATTGTTTTTGGCCAACACAACATGACCCACAAACAAGGATAGAATGATAATAATGAAGAATAAGTAAACGACTTTTTTGAACATTATAATAATTTTTATCAACTGATTTAAGTCGATTGATAGGAACCATATCGCAGGGCAGTATTCAAACTGTTCAATAATTTCTGATAATTGAGTCCCTGGTTCATTTCCCCGTTTTCAACGACAGAAATCGTTCCATTTTCTTCGGAGACGACAATCACAAACGCGTCCGATTCCTCGGATATACCAATGGCAGCCCGGTGCCGGGTTCCCAACCGGTTTTCCAGAGCCGGGTTCCCACTAAGCGGCAAAATACATTTCGCAGCTTCGATGATATCATTCTGAATAACGATCGCACCATCGTGAAGCGGTGACCTTGGATTAAAAATGGATACGATCAGGGAAGAGGTAACCATTGCCTGAATTTTTATCCCCGTTTCGATAATCGCCCTGAGCCCGGTATCGCGCGCAAAAACGATCAGTCCTCCGTAACCTCTCCTTGAAAGTTCAACGACCCCTTTGGCAATTTCCTCGACAACCGCACTGGTCTGCCCTTTCGTGAAGAACCGGACAAAACGACTCTGTCCCATCAGAGTAAGAAGTCTGCGCAACTCCGGTTGGAAAAGAATCACGAAGGCAACGAGCCAGACAGTACTCAAATTATGGAAAATCCAGCTCGTTTCCTGCATATTGAGAGCCTGCGCAAAAAATGAAACAATAAATATCAACACCAGACCGATAAACATCTGCACTGCCCGGGTGCGCTGCATGATCATGTACAGCTTGAAGATAATATACGTCACTAGCAAAATATCCAAAATATCGATGATGCCGACTGTGACAAATCCGATTTGAAATAATTTGATATTCATGTCAATATTGTTGGATTGACGTTATGCGATTACAGTTTCTCGTTCGCTGATTTTGATTTGATCAATAATTCGCACCACCTGCACCATCTCCTTTACATCATGGACACGCACAATATGAGCTCCCTGTAAAACACTCATTGCGACTGCAGCAGCGGTTCCGAACATCCGTTCGCCTTCCGGAAGATTGAGTTTCCATCCGATAAAGGATTTTCTGGAGACACCGATCAAAAGCGGCAAATTCATCCGGTGAAAATAATTCAGGTTTTTTAGAATGACAAAATTGTCCTCGGCTCTTTTGCCAAAACCAATTCCCGGATCGATAATAATTTTATTCTGCGATACCCCCCTTTCAATCGCTACGTGAACAGCACGCTGCAATTCGTTATAGATATCGGAAATAAGATGCCGATACGTGGCCATCTTTTGCATGTTCTGAGGCCTTCCGCGCATGTGCATCACAACCACTGGTACACTGTACTCACATACAACAGAAATCATATCGGGATCGTAGGTCAGTCCGCTGATATCATTGATCATTCCTGCACCCGCCTCAATCGCAATACGTGCGACTTCGGCCTTTCGTGTGTCGATGGAGATGGGACTTGCAATTTCCCCGTTCAGCTTCTCAATGACAGGAATGACACGGCCCAGCTCTTCGTCTGCAGAAACTTCTTTTGCTCCCGGTCTCGAAGATTCGCCCCCGATATCGATAATATCCGCGCCCTCTTCAACCATCTGAAACGCATGCTCGACTGCCTTTTCCGTATCGAAATATTGTCCACCATCGGAAAAGGAATCCGGCGTGACGTTGAGGATACCCATCACTTGGGTACGGTCAGAGAGGTGGAGCGTTGTTACGCCGCAATCGATTTCAAATTTTTCAGAATTCTGGGTTTGATTTGCTGTCATCATTTTTATCATTCAATCAATCATTATAAAAATTTCTCACACCGATCATACGATATGAGAAATTGGCTTTATCGAACGATCGCATGGATTCGATCATCCATTTATTCTGATTTTGTAGTCGTTTTTTTCGCTGTTTTTCTGACAGATGAACGTGCAGGTATATTTTTTTGTTCGTTTTTTCCCTTGCTGTTTCTAACCACTAATGGCGGAAGTTTTTTGCCTTTCATGATGAGATTGATTTCTTCGCCGTCAAGAATTTCACGTTCCAACAGCGCTTCGGCAAGACGGTTTAGAGTTTTTATATTCTGTTTTAATATCTTTTTTGCCCGCTCGAATGCGGATTGAACGAGATCTTTTACTTCCTGATCGATCAAAATGGCCGTGCTCTCGCTGTAGTCGCGGTGCTGCGCGATTTCCCTTCCCAGAAAAATTTCTTCCGATTTCTTTCCAAATGTTACCGGTCCCAATTTTTCGCTCATACCCCATTCGCAAACCATTTTGCGTGCTAATTCGGTAGCCCTCTCGATATCATTCCCCGCCCCCGTGCTTAATTCATCAAGAACGAGCATTTCGGCAACCCGCCCACCCAAAAGATAGGCCATCATCGCATTGCAATAATTTTTTGTATAATTGTGTTTTTCATCGATCGGAAGAAACGATGTGACACCCAGTGCGCGGCCTCGTGGGATAATGGTCACTTTATGAACAGGATCGGATTCCGGAATGAGTTTGGATACAAGAACGTGACCGGATTCGTGATAGGCCGTACTTCTCTTTTCCTTTTCAGTAATGATGAGACTCTTCCGTTCCACACCCATCATGACTTTGTCTTTGGCATCTTCAAAATCTTCCATTTCGATCTGTTTTTGATTTCTTCTAGCGGCAAGCAATGCGGCTTCATTAACGAGATTGGCCAGATCTGCTCCTGAAAAGCCGGGTGTTCCCTTTGCGAGAATGGTTGTATCAACATTGGGAGCCAGAGGTTTCTTCCGGGTATGTACTTTCAGAATACCTTCCCGACCTCTGACATCTGGACGATCCACCACGACCTGTCTGTCGAACCGGCCTGGGCGCAGCAGCGCATGATCCAGCACATCAGGACGGTTTGTTGCAGCCAGTAAAATCACACCCTCGTTGGTTTCGAATCCGTCCATTTCCACGAGCAACTGATTCAATGTCTGTTCCCGTTCGTCATGTCCACCACCCAATCCTGCCCCCCGATGGCGGCCCACGGCGTCGATCTCATCGATAAAAATGATGCAGGGAGCATTTCTCTTGCCTTGTTCGAAAAGATCGCGGACACGGGAAGCACCCACACCCACAAACATTTCTACAAAATCCGCACCCGAAAGACTGAAAAAAGAGACACCGGCTTCGCCAGCCACGGCTTTTGCCAGCAAGGTTTTCCCGGTACCCGGAGGTCCGAGTAAAAGCACGCCCTTCGGAATTCTTCCTCCCAACACCTGAAATTTTTCAGGTGCTTTGAGAAATTCGATAATTTCGCTCAATTCCTGTTTTGCTTCATCGGCACCCGCAACATCTTTGAATGTCACTTTGGTTCGGTCTTCAGTGAGAAGACGGGCACGACTCTTTCCGAAACTGAATATGCCTTTTCCACCTCCTCCACCCTGTAGTCTTCTTAAAAAGAAAAGATAAAGAAGAATCAAAATCACCCAGGGCAACATGCTTAAAAGATAACCCCACCATTCCGTTCCTTTCTTTTGGAATTCGTAGCGAAGTCCGATTCGATCCCATTCATTCACCATATCCCGATCTACAAAAGGCATGATCGTCTTGAACCGGCGGAACTTGACCATTTTCCCATCACGAACAACGGTCTCTTCAAATTTCAGAACCCCGTGGAAAATATTCTCCTGAATATTGGCTTTCTCGATGGATCCGTTTTCAAGAAACTGCTGATACTCGGTATATGTAATCTCCATCTCTTTTGTTTTGTGAAGATTGAAAATCTGAATAACATAAATGGTTCCCAGAAAAAGAAGAACCCAAAATATCAATGTTCGGGTTGCCCGTTTCCACTGAAAATTGTTTTCTTTGGGTGCCTGCTGTTTTTTATTATCCATGATAAACACAATCCCTTACTTGATTTAAACCATCATATATAAACGATTCGATTAATAAAAAGTTTACTAAATCCATTCATTTGATCGGATGAATAGGGATTCGTTTTTCATGCGGCTTCCTGAATTTCCACCTTGAGTATTTTTTCCGTATCCATATCCAGCTTAAAGCGTTCGTCAAGCCGATGCCCCATCACCCAGACAATCGAATCTCCCCCCACCAGGAGGGGAATGGAAGAACGTTTGTAAAAAGGCACTTTTTCGTCGATAAAAAAATCGTGCAGCTTTTTTTTCCCCTGCATTCCCAGAGGAATAAACCAGTCACCCGGTTTCACGAAACGGATACACAAGGGTGATGGTATTTTCAATAAATCAAGGTACTCGATTTTTCTGCTGTTGACAAAAATAATTTCCGACCGTTTTGCATTGAGTATCTCAGCATGAAATTTCAGGTGACGCTCCGGCAATGAAACTTCACGGCCAATTTCTACAGGAACAGAGAACCACCTATTTATATTTTGAATCAACGATAACTGTTTTTTCGTTTTGACAATGCGATACTGATTTCCAATTTCGAGATAACTGCCGCTTTTGCCAGATTTTGCAAGATCAATGATTCTATCGAACTCATGAGTACGAAGGTTTCTCTTAAAGTGAAAAAACTCTTCGAAAATATGAATTAACAACGTCTTCTGAATCGCTTTAAAATAATGTAAAAATCGATCAATATCAAGAACAATTTCCTGTTCCGAACAAGAAACGATCACATGCTTACGAATTTTATCGACCACAGAATTGAGATACGATTCCGATTCCGAAACGATGGAAGCTGTATGGTAAATCGAATGAACCACTGATTTCCCCACATGTTTCTTCAGAGGGTGAAGTACATTCCATCGGATTTTATTTCTAAGGTAGCGGGTTTTATAATTGGATGTATCGACGACATGATTTAATTTTCGTTCGATACAGTAATTCTCGATTTCATCTTTTGTGACAGAAAGCAATGGATGGATGATACAATCCCGTTTAGGCAGCATGCCCCGCAAACCGCGTAAGCCGCTTCCCTGTATGAGATGCATCAGGACCGTTTCCGCCTGATCATCCGCGTGATGTGCCAGTGCAACAACATCAAAACCGATCCGTTTCAGCATACGATTTAAAAAATGAAACCGTACTTTTCTGGCGCCAGTCTCAATCGAGAATCGATGCTTCTGGCAGTAATATTTGACATCACATTTCAGTCCGTAAAAAGGCAGATTGAAATCCCTTGCAAGATTTCTCACAAATCGTTCATCCGCATCAGCGGACCGGCCGCGCAACTGGTGATTAATATGAGCCACTGCCAGCTTTAAATTTTGTCGGTGGGAAATCCTCAGGAATAAATCCAGCATCACGACGGAATCGATACCGCCGGATACACCAAGCAGGATTTTGTCCCCTGGTGAAAAAAGCCGGTGCTCCCGAACAAATTGCGACCATTTTTGTAACATTTCCATCATAAAAAAATAACCTTCCATCCTATCATTGAAAGGTCATCTTTCGCGATAACATTCGAACAGCTCTTGTAGCGGTGCAGGGACTCGAACCCCGGACACGCGGATTATGATTCCGCTGCTCTACCAGCTGAGCTACACCGCCTTTAAACGGAGATAAATTTAATTAGTTTCGTTCTAAAAATCAAGTTTTTTCAATCCTCGTCAAATACTGATCCAGACTTTCCTCTGACGTCTGCACATCTACTTTTTCAAAATAGGGCACGGATTGCCTTTTATTGATCTCATTATGAAAATTCCATAAAATTTTCTCTATCTTCTCTGTTGAATCCATTTTGAGAATTTCATCTGTAATCCCTTCACATTCCTTAATGGAAAGCGCCCTTACCCTTTCCTTGATCTCGGAGATCATCAATGGACTCATGCTGAACTGTCTCAGACCAAATCCCAACAGCATACCCGTGTACAACGGATTCCCTGCCATTTCACCGCAAATGGATACCGGCTTTTTTGCTTTGATGGCGGCCTGAATGGTACCGTAAAGCAAATGCACGATAGCAGGATTCAATGGCTGATAAAATTTTGCTACCTTTTCATTGTTGCGATCCACGGCCAGGGTGTATTGAATGAGATCGTTCGTACCGATACTAAAAAAATCCGTGTATCCAATGACCCGATCCGCAATAATCGCGATGGAAGGCACTTCAACCATGATTCCGCATTGAATCGATTGATCGAACGGAATCTCTTTCTTCTTGAATTCGTTCTGTGTTTGCTTCATGATCTTTTTAATTTCAACGATCTCTTCGAGGCTGGAAATCATCGGATAAAGTATTTTGATTTTCCCAAACTGACTGGCCCTGAGAATGGCCCGGAGCTGGGTCTTGAAAATATTTTTCTCTTCAAGAAAAATGCGAATCGATCTCCACCCCATAAACGGATTGCTTTCTTTTTCCACGCCCTGAAAGGGTAAAAATTTATCTCCACCCAGATCCAGTGTACGGATCGTCACGACCTTTCCTGCCATTGCCTCGACTACGGTTCGGTAAATATCGAACTGCTCGTCCTCTGAAAGAAGTTTTCCCGCCATCAGAAATGGCAATTCGGTTCTGAACAATCCGATCCCATCCGCTGCATACTGCACTGCCAGGCTGACATCGGCGATCATGGAAACATTGGCCTGCAGGGAAATGTGTTCATGATCGGTAGTCTCGGCAGCAAGTTTGATATCTTTTGAGAGCCGCTTCCAATATTTGGAAAACTGTTCTTTTCGCTTGACATAATTTTGAACAATGTTTTCTGGAGGATCGATATAGACGATTCCGGTATTTCCATCAACGATCATTTTTTGTCCGGCTTTGGCCTTTTTCATGAGACGTTCGATGCCGACGACGGCGGGCAGTCCCATGGACCTTGCAAGGATAGAAACGTGGGACGTTTTTCCTCCGAGTTCGGAGACGAAACCCAGAATCATTTTTCGATCGATCCTCGCGGTATCCGAGGGTGTTAAATTGTGGGCAACCAGAATGGCCGGTTCATTCAGACTAAATTTGATTTCTTCTGTCTGAAGCAGTACCCTCAATATGCGAATACCGACATCCCTGATATCATCGATTCGGTAGCGGAAATAATCGTTTCCACTCTCCAGAAGAGACTGACTCCAGTGTTCGATAGCTTCTTTGAGAAGGTATTCCGCATTTTGTTTCTGTATTTTGATTGAATCCTTAATCTCATTCTGAAAAAACGGATCATTTAAAATATAGAGATGTGCTTTAAAAATATTGGCTTCTTCTTCCCCGATTTCCTTTCGTACCCGATGGTAGCAGTCATTGAGCTGCTTTTCCACTTCATCGATCGCACTTTGATAACGGCTCGTTTCCTGATCGACACTGTTAGCCTCAAGAGACAGCGGAATCACTTCATCCCACGGACTTTCCAGTACCCATATTCGACCAATGGCAATTCCTTCCGAAACCGGGATCCCTTTTAATAATTTCTCGGAAAGCTTTTTTTCAGGAGACAAAAGCGTCACTCCAGATATGGGATGGACTAACTTACTCTGCTTGTTTTTCGAGTTGTTTCAGTTTTGATTTCAACAATGATCGTTGAATGGATGAGGCGCGGTCGATAATGAGCACGCCATTCAAATGATCGATTTCGTGCTGAAAAACACGTGCCAACAGCCCCTCGGCACGATATTTCACAGGCTGATTTTGAAGATCGCGTCCCGCAACGACCACAGAAGTCGGCCGACTCAGTTTGACTTGAATATCGGGCAAACTTAAACAGCCTTCTTCAAAAGAATCTTTCTCTTCGCTTTGTTGAATAATCTCCGGATTGATGATTTTGATAAGACCTTCTCCGCCGTCCAGAACAATGACACGCTTTAAAATCCCCACCTGATTGGCAGCCAGTCCAACACCGTCGTCTTCATACATCACTTTCGTCATTTCATCGACGAATTCGCGAAAAGAATCATTTATCTCTATAATGGGTTCCGCTTCTTTTCTCAAAACAGGATCGGGATATGTTATTATTTTCAACATCTTGCTATTCTGTAATTCCATACAAATATTTTAAAGACCATCAAAATGTTACGACCTGACAGATGATAAGTTCCGTAATATAGACCTATTTAAACTGCTTCAATGTTTCCTGAACCATTTTTATCGCACAATACTCACCGCACATGGAACAGATCTCGTCATCGCTGCTTTTGCATTGTTCTCTCAATTGCCTTGCGTATATCGGATCGATTGCATGACTGATTTGTGCATCCCAATCAAGTTGCTTCCTCGCTTTCGACATCTCGATATCCCAATCGACCGCATTGGGAATCTCTTTCACGATATCGGCCGCATGACCTGCAATCCGGGTTGCAATAACGCCCTTCCTGACATCCTCACAATCCGGCAGCTTGAGATGCTCGCTCGGAGTCACATAACAGAGGAAATCAGCACCTTCAGCAGCCGCAATCGCACCGCCGATTGCCGAGGTGATGTGGTCATATCCGGGCGCCACATCCGTCACCAGCGGTCCTAAAACATAAAAAGGCGCATTGTGACAGATTTCCTTTTCAAGCTGCACATTCATTTTGATTTGATTTAGAGGCACATGACCCGGTCCTTCGATAATCACCTGAACATCCCGCTTCCTGGCGCGTTCGGTCAATTCTCCTAAAAGGATCAATTCCTCTACCTGGGCGCGATCTGTCGCATCCACAATCGATCCGGGACGCAGTCCGTCCCCCAAGCTGAGAACAATGTCATATTGGGCCGCAATTTCCAGAACCCGGTCGTATTGTTCGTACAGGGGATTTTCCTTTTCGTTGGCAATCATCCACGTCACCAAAAACGATCCACCACGGCTGACGATATCCATCAAACGGCCTTCCTTCTGCAACCTTTCGACACTTGCCTGTGTGACGCCGCAATGCACCGTAAAAAAATCGACACCTTCTTCGGCCTGTTCTTCGAGCACCGAAAAAATCGTATCGGCATCCATTTTGACAAGAGCACCTTTCGACTGAATCGACTGAATGGCAGCCTGATAAATCGGCACCGTTCCGAGAACCACGGGAATCCGATCGAGTATGTCATTTCGAATTTTTCGGATATCCCCGCCGGTCGAAAGATCCATAATCGTATCGGCTCCGGCCTGAACAGCCGTTCGTGCCTTTTCGATTTCCAACTGAATGTCCGTGGAATCCGTGGAAGTTCCGATGTTCGCATTGACTTTCGTTCGCAACCCTTTTCCGACACCCACCGGATGAATGGCTTCGCGCCGGTTGTTTTTTAAGATAACGATTTCACCGTCGGCGATGCGCTCCATCAACAAATGAACATCGATCAGTTCGTCGGTGGCGACAATCTGCATCTCCTCCGTAACATTTCCCTTTTTTGCTTCGCGCATCACTTTCACTGACACAAACTCCTTTTGACAATCGGACAAACATGAATATTGTTAATCCATTGAAAATATAATAAATATTTTTACAAAAATCCAATAGAGCTTTTCGATTGTTTGTGAAAAGTTATTTCCCGGCGTGTTTTGACAATAAAAATAAATATAGAGAGGAAAAATGTACAGGAGACTCAGGATTTAGGCAGACAAATTGATACTTTGATTCCGCTGTTCTTTTCTTCCGTTATTTCAATCAAACCATTGTGCATCCGGATAACAGACTGCAGATTGATCATTCCGAGAGTCGATTGATCTCCGTTTTTCGGCAAACTTTCATGATCTTCCCGGAGATCATCCTGTTTCACATGGATGTGTTTCGAAAGGATGTCGAGACAGTAGAAATTTTCATCCGCTTTATTCGCTATCTTTTGAAGTAGCGCTTCCGGTAATTCGATATCTTTTAAGACGATTGCAACCGTACAGGGCTGCTCCTCGGTGTGGATTCCATGGAGGAAAAAATGAAGCAGGCCGAATTGAAGCTTAGCAAGATTTCCCGATATCATGGCTGGTCGATCCAGCCGTGTGCATTCGATATCCCAGATTGGACCATCATCCTGATTCTGAAGGATATCAACCATATCTTCTAACAGCATATTCAGATCAATCGAATCGAACGGATGCTCCATCTCATCCCAAAATGGTTTTCCTGTATGGATAAAATCGACGACACGTTTAATATCGCCTAGTGTTTTTTCATATTCCGTTTTGATCTGCGAACCATTGGAACTTCCTTTTTCCATTTTTTTCAGCTTCGTCCGAGCTTTATCGAGAATAGAAGTGAGTTTTTTTTCCGCTAAATTGATGGATATATCTGTATTAGCGACATCCTTGGTCTGAGAAAAAATTTGATAGAAACGCTGTATCTGTCCCTGAAGATGTTTGTAATGAAGCTGCGTCTGAACGCGTGTCGATATTTCAACAAGGTTAAATGGTTTGGTAATGTAATCGACGGCTCCCAATTCAAAACCGCGAATTTTGTCTTCGACATCGGTTTTGGCTGTCAAAAACATGACCGGAATATCTTTGGTCTCTTCCTCCGCTTTGAGTAATTCACAGACTTCGTAACCATCCGTGCCCGGCATCATGATGTCCAGCAGAACCAGATCGGGATGATGAAGAATGGCCGCCTTGAATCCTTCGAAGCCGTCTTCTGCAGTAATCACATTGTATCCCTGTTTTTCCAGATAGTGCGTCAGCAAACGAATATTGGCCGGGGTATCATCGACAGTCAATATGGTTCTGTTTTCCGGTTTCATTTCATTGTCCCAGAAGTTTATATTCCTCAATTAATTGCTTATGCAGAATCTGAATCCTTTCCCAGTGTTCTGCCATGCCTTCTTTTTCGATATGGCTGCCGATACTCGAAAATTTTGGAAATCCGTACGAACCCGCCGTACCCTTCAGCGAATGGCCGAAGCGTACAACCTCTTCCTTGTTTCGACTGCTCACATCCACATCGAACTGTTGAATCCGCTGTCCCAGATCGGAAACGAAAAATTTGGCCAGTTCAGCCATCATTTCATCTTCCTCCTTGACTGGCGGCGCTTTTTCTGTCTTTTCGATTGGTATTTGAGGCATGTATTTTTCCAGCAATTTTTCCAGTTTGCTTCGATTGACCGGCTTGGAAAGATAGTCCGTACAACCGGCTTTGAGCGTTTTTTCCTTGTGTTCTTTCATCGCATGGGCGGTCAAAGCAATGATCGGAAGATCCTGATATCGCTTCTCCTTTCGGATTTCACGTGTTGCAGTGAAACCGTCCATTTCCGGCATTTCCATATCCATCAATACGACATGATAATCCTTTTTCTGCAATTTGTCCAGGACCTGTTTGCCTGTAGAAGCCAGGTCCACCTGATACCCCATACGGTTCAGCAGGTGTTTCATCAGCTTTTGTCCGGACGGATCGTCTTCGGCAAGAAGAATTTCTCCGCGGGATTTGGGAAGTTCTTTTTGTTCAATTTCGATTTTTTTATTGACAAGACTATTCAGTTGTTTCAACAGAGTATCCGGCGTTTCACGGGTTTTCTGAAGCAGCAATTCGTAACGGGAACTCAGTCTGGAACGGTCTTTCGAAGTCAATTTTTTCCCTGTATAAATGACGACCGGAATATCCTTGGTTTTTTTTGATTTCTTTAATGTTTCCAAAACCTCAAAACCGTCAATATCCGGCATCAATAGATCCAGAATCATCAACGCAATATTTCTCTCATCTTTCAAGTATTCGATCACAGCATTTCCACTGCTGAATGTTTTTACTGTAAATCCCTGCTGACTGAGAAGTTTATCAAAAAGCATCAGTACGCTCTTGTCATCATCGACAACAAGAATCTCTTTCCTCTTGTCCGAAGGCATACCGATGGACCGGTGCAGTGTGTCAAGTATGGCTTTCTCTCTTGCTGGTTTTTCGAAATATTCAACGGCACCGAGGCTGAATGCTTTTTTCTGATTCGAAAGAACCGAACATACAATAACAGGAATATCTTTTGTCAACTTGCTCGATTTCAGTGCACGCAGAACTTCCCAACCATCCATTTTCCCTGGCAGCAGAATTTCCAGTACAATTGCATCCGGTCGGTAAAATTTTGCCTTCAAAACTCCGTCTTCGCCATTCGTGCTGCACTGCACCTGATACCCGTCTTTTTCCAGATACCGACGGAGCAGATCCACCGTGCTGGCATTGTCTTCGATCAACAGAACGAGCGGAGACCGTTGTTTCTGACTTCCATTTCCGGAACCTGCAGATATGGACCGATTTTTGACAGCCGAATTGATCGAATTTAGTTTGTACTGATCGCTATCGGATAAAATCTCTTCAGGTTCGTAGACTTCTCTTTCTTTCTCAGTCAGGATTTTTACCGGAATCGAAAATGAGAAACGGCTGCCTTTCTTTTCTTCGGATTCCAGCCACATCTTGCCGTTGAGCAATTCCACCATTTTTTTGCAAAGCGTCAGACCGAGTCCCGTTCCTCCGAACCTTCTCGTCATGGACGCATCAGCCTGAGTGAACGCTTCAAAAATATGAGTTTGTTTTTCAGGAGCGATACCGATGCCCGTATCACTCACACAAGCGGTCAAAGTACCTTTCGAACCTTTTTTCTTTTCTATTGTCACTTCAAGCTGAACCTGACCTTCCTCGGTAAATTTCACTGCATTTCCAAGCAGGTTGACGAGAACCTGACGAATCTTGAGCCGGTCGCTGTCAATCAATGGTAGTTGTTCTGGATTAGAAACAACTTTGAACGCCAGTCCTTTATCGAGCATGCGAGGACGCATCAACTGATAGATATCATCGGTCAATTTCTGAAGATCGAACTCGATACACTCCACTTCCATCCGACCGGTTTCCACTTTAGCCAAATCGAGAATCTGATTAATAATTTGAAGGAGTTCTTCCCCGTTCATTTTAATCGTCCGAACAAAATCCCCCAGTTCTTCGGGAAGTTGTTCCTGGAGAAGCAGGTCCGAAAATCCGATAATACTGTTCATCGGTGTACGAATTTCGTGGCTCATGTTCGCCAAAAATTCACTTTTGGCCCGGCTTGCCGCCTGGGCAAGTTCTTTGCTCTTCTTTTCACTTTCGTACAACCTGGCATTTTCAATCCCCATCGCAACCTGATCAGCAAGTGTCTTCATCATGGCCTCATCAATCTCATCGAAAACGCGTATTTTGTTGCTGACCATATCCAGAACACCAAGCAGTTTCTGTCCCTTTTTAATAGGAATCGCCAGTTCCGACTGGATTTCCCGATGAACGGGTTGATAGCCGGGATTTTCATCGGCTCTTCCCTGTACGACTGTTTCCCCGGTCGTCGCTGCTTTACCGATCAGTCCTTCATTCAGTTTTTGTCTGAAATCTGTGGTGTAAGATTCCGAGTAGGGTCCGGACTGAACCTGAAGAAACAATTCATCGTTCTCCTCGTCCATCAACATTAAAATGATGTGTGCATCTCCGAAACCGCTGCGGAGCGAATCCACTACAATGCGACACAATTCCTCGATATCCAGTGTGGATGCGGTCTTCATCGAAATTTCATTGATCAGGGAAAGCTGGGAAGTTCTTCTTCTTTCCTCTTGCATGAGACGGGCATTTTCCATGGCTACAGCCGCTTGACCCGCCAGGATCGTCAATATACGCAAATGGGCATCAGCAAATTGATGTAGTCCTTTTTTTACAAGCGTGATGACACCCTTGGTTTGATTCTCATATTGCAAAGGAACAGAAAGTATGGATTCTTTTGGGGGCACTGTGCCGTCGGAATAACTGGCCTTAGGATGTTTGGAAACATCACTGATCATCTCGGCTTTGCCCTTGGCAAAAACATAACCGGTAATTCCTTCTCCCACTTCGATTTTAAGACGATCGACCTGAATATCCTTGTCATCCTCGATTTTACTTTTTCCAAAGTATACGGGGACAAGAAATTGCCCTTCATCGCTGATGCGATAAATCGTGCAGTCGTCGTAATCGATCAATTTTTTTATGCCCACTGCCACAGCTTCGGCCACATCCGCCGGCATCAAAGACCGATTCAGTTTTTCAGATACTTCGTTGATCGTTTCAATGGTTTCGAGAGCATTACGGAGTTCCTTGTTCGCCTGCTCCAATTCCTGATTCCGCTGGACAGCGTTTTCAAACGTGGAAAAAAGAAGATCCAGAATTTGCATCCGGTCGGAAGTGATAAAATGTTTCTGTCCGGCAAAAAAGATTTCGATTCCCATTTCTGTAATGGCATTTCTTCTCAACTCTTGATTGGCCAGAATGTATTGAATTCTCGAAATGAGAAACTGTTCGCTGTACGGTTTTGTTACGAAATTATCCGCGCCGCTCAAAAGGCCGCGAATAACATCTCTGGGATCGACCAGCTGGGTTAGTAAAATCACAGGAACATATTTGAGATTTTCATCGGAACGGATTTGACGGCAGAGTTCATACCCATCCATTTCCGGCATAATGATATCACTGATGACGATGGTAGGTTTGCGGTTTTTCATTTTAGAAAGCGCGTCCTTTCCATCTTTCGCAATGATCACATGATAGTCGTGCTGTTCAAGCGTATATTTGAGATGCATTGCCTGGGTTGGACTGTCCTCGACAATGAGAATCTCTATTCCGATATTGATATTTTTTCTCTGCCTTTCCACAGTTCCACTTCCTTATTTTATATATTTCAATATCCTATCTAAAAATTCAGATTTCGTCGTTTATCAACTGATCGGTACGAGTTCCAGCAATTTCTCTGGAATTTGATTCGTAGAAAGCACAAACGAAGCCGCTCCTAATTTGATTGCTTCACCTGGCATGCCGTGAATGACCGAGCTCTCTTTATCTTGAGCAATCGTAATTGCTCCTTTATCATGCATCATTTTCAATTCACTGGCGCCATCTTTTCCCATCCCGGTCAACAGCACACCCACTGCCCGCCTACCATAAATATGGGCGACAGATCGAAAGAGATAGGAAACAGAGGGACACAAATGGTATTCAGGCGCTTCTTCATCCAACTGGATATAAAACTTGCTATCGATGGCCATCTGAAATCCGTCCGGCGCCAGATAGGCCATACCCGGCTTCAATTTTTCTCCTTTTTTTGCAATGGCTACGGAAAAATTGGTTGTTTTGCTGAGCCAATCGGACAAACCAGGCAAAAAACCAGGTGCAATGTGCTGAACAATAACAATGGGCACTTTAAACTGATTCGGCAACCCTGATAAAATTTGCTGCAAAACGACCGGCCCCCCCGTCGAGGCACCAATAGCCACAATTTGAATATCCAGATCGCTTCTGGAAGATACTTCTGCCGGTTTTGTTTTTACCTTTTCATCTTTATCTGTTTTTGCCTTCGAACTCCATCTTCTCACCACTTTGACATCGGACATCAACTTAACGGTTTGAATCAGTTCCTCGACGGAAGATTGCGAATCGGGATGTCCCATACCTCTGGGTTTTTCGAGTGCGGCAACCGCACCCGCTTCCATCGTTCGGAAAGTTTTATCCACTTCCTCGGGATTCCAGCTTGCACTGACGATTACAATCGGAGTCGGACTGGTCTCCATAATTTTACGGGTGGCCTCAAAACCGTCCATTTTCGGCATATGAATATCCATCGTAATGACATCCGGTTTGCTGACTGGAGCCATACGAACGGCCTCTTCTCCATCTTTTGCAGTTCCTACGACCTGAATATCCGGATCAGAATCGAGAATGTGTTTCAAATATCCGCGAACCACCGGTGAATCTTCTGTAATCAATACTTTGATCATTATCATCTTCTCCGGGCAGCTATATAAGCTTCTGAATCACATCCAGTAAATTACTCTGGTCAAAACTCCTTTTGACAATGTAAGCATTTGCACCCACATCGATTCCTTTTTCACGATCCTCTTTCGATTCAAGGGCGGTCACCAAAACCACAGGCAATTCAGCCACATCCTTGTCTCCTCGTATTTTTGAGACAAGTTCGAAACCATTCATCCTGGGCATCTCTATGTCCGAAACGACCAAGTCATAATTGTCGGATTTCAATGCAGTATACGCATCCACACCATCCACTGTCGTCCTCACCTTGTATCCGGCCGATTCCAGAATGTTTTTCAACAGTGTTCTTGATGTGATGGAATCCTCGGCAATTAAAATTGATTTTGTCTTCACTGTACCTTCCTCCGTTAAGGTGACCTTTGTCGAATCGACTGCAAGCCCGATAGCTGATTTCATCAAATCAGATACATTCAAAATTGAAACAACCTTGCCCGACCCTAAAATTGTTGCGCCTGCAATATTAGGCACCCTTTTGAGTTGTTGTCCAAGATCCTTCACCAAAACTTCCTGTTCATTAATCACGCGATCGACTCCAAAAGAGATTCTTTTGTCCGCTACTTCCAGAATCAAAGCGTTAATGAAATCAAAATTCCGTTTGTTGCGTGCGTTTCCCAATTTCAGTACATCTGCGAGCTGTACAAAAGACAATACCTGATCATCCACTTTGATCGTCTCTCGATTTTCCACAGTTTTTATCTCGTGTTTTCCTACCCGAACCACACGCTCCACACTCGATGTCGGCACAACGAATACCTGCTCTCCCACTTGAACCAGAATGCCCCGAAATGTGGCAAGTGTAACGGGCAAAGTGATTCTAAAAGTCGTTCCGACATGAAGTTTTGTCTCCAGTGTGATCATTCCGCCCAATTTTTCAATTTTTTCGCGCACAATCGCCATGCCCAATCCTCTTCCGGACATTTCCGTAATGATCGGACTCGTCGATACATCCGACTGAAAAATAAGAGCCAATTTCTCTTGCTCGGTCAGCTTTTTCACTTCTTCTTTCTTGATGATCCCTTTTTTGACGGCAACCTGCGTCACTTTTTCCAAATCGACCCCCCCACCATCGTCGGAAATGACAATTTCGACCTTGTTGCCGCTCAGCTCGGAAACACCGATTGAAATGGTAGCCACCGATGATTTTTTGATTTTTTTCCGGACAGCAGGTTTTTCGATTCCGTGATCGATACAATTTCGAATCAGATGGATGAAAGGATCTTTCAGTTCTTCCAAAATGCGTCTGTCCACTTCGATCGTGCTGCCCCGGATCAACAGATCCACATTTTTTCCCTGATCACGCGAAATGTCCCTTACCATTTTGGGGAATATTTTCAACAACGTTGAAAAAGGAAGCATGAGAACCGATTTCATATCTTCGAGCAAATTGTCCACCATGCCGCTTAGCAGATACGCATTCCCCTCTGCCAGTTTGGAAAGATTCACGAGCCGCGTTTCAAGGGATTTGATGTACTCATTATTCCAATAAAGAAATTCGATCAATTGGTAAAAGGACGACCCTGTTTTGCCGTCCTCACCCTCTTTATCTATTTTTTCCAAAAACTGTCTGGCCAGTTTAATATCCTGGTATTGTCCTTCCCACACTTTTTTCCAAACGTCAAAAGTTGAAACCAATTCTCGTAAATCGCTCGAATACTGCCTTGCGGTCAATTTGACAGCCAGCATTTCCTCGGCTTCAAGAAGAAGCGAGTCCAGTTTTTTTGTCGAAATTCTGACTGTATCAGACAACAGAGTTTTTTCCTGTTCCTGAGGTGTTTTTTCGGCGGGGGTTTCTTCATTTTTTTCTTCTGCCTTCTCTTCGGTTTCCTCTATTGTCACTGCTTCTGTATTATCATCCGATTTGGCAGTTGGTTCAACAGATTCCTCCTCTACTGTTTCGTCCACTTCCTCGGTCTTCTCCTGAGATTTTTCCTCCTTTTCATCCTCTAATTTTCCACCCTCTTCCAGTTTAACGAGCTGTTTCAATATATCTTTTATATCGGTTTTAGCCGGATCGGTAATCAAATCGTTAAGCGTATCCACAGCCCTATGCATAATATCGAAAAGCTGCGGCGACAATTCCATATGCTGTTGTTTCACTTTCGCAAATATACTTTCAAGAACCTGGCAAAGAGATTCGATATCGCTTAAATTGACTGCCCTGGCCGCTCCTTTCAAACTGTGTGCTTCGCGATAGACGGTTTCAACAATTCCGGACTTTTCTTTTTGATCCGTACTTTTTTCAAGATCAAGCAAGCCGGAAGACATATTTTTAATATGTTCTTCCGCTTCTATCTTAAACATCGATAAAAGTTCTCGATAGAAATCGTCTTCTTTCAACTGCATCTTTTCTCCAAAATTATCGATGGGACGCACTTCATATTGAGAATTTTATTCACTCATTACTGAAAGCTGTTTATTCATTTCATCCATGAGACGAACAAGTCCGCTTTTATCTTCTGCCACCTGCCCTTCTTCATTAATCGATAACAGGATTTTACCCAGTTGATCGACAGCCTGTTGCATCAACACAAGAATCTCGGAAGCCGGCGCGATCCTTTTCCTTTTATACACACTGAAGATGCTTTCCATCGCCTGACAAACGGGTTCTATATCCGAAAGACCGATGGTGCGTGCCGCACCCTTCAAACTGTGGGCAGCCCGGTGCACTCGCTCAAGAATATCATCAAGGACAGTTCCATCAGGCGAATTGTTTTCGATCTCATCCAGGCCCTTCTTCATCATTTGGATATGTTCTTCGGATTCGATCTTGAATACCGAGATCAACTCCTTAAAGAAATCGCTATCTGATTGAGTCATTTTAATTCTCCAAATTATATTTTTTAATTATCTTCTTCCTGATAATTTCAACCTGACATCAATACTACTGACAAGATTGACTTATACCTTGTATTGTTCGACAATATTTTTCAATTTCTGACCCAATTCCCCAAGGTCGCGGGCAGATGTTTCGACCTGTTTCGTTGCCGCGACATTTTGTGTACTGGCTTGTTTGATACTCTCCATGGCCGATACCATCTGATCCATGCCGACAAGCTGTTCCTGACTGGAAACCGCGATCTGAGTGGTTGCCTGTGCCGCTTCCGCAACACTATTTGCCAACCGCTGAATGGATTCACCGGCTTCCATGGATTGTTTAACCCCAGCTTCGACGGCCTTGCTTCCCTGTTCGGTCGTCATCACCGAACCGCTCGTTGCTTTCTGAATATCATCCAAAATATTTCTGACCCTGGATGTGGCCTGTCGGGATTGTTCTGCCAGATTTTTTACCTCCTGGGCCACCACGGCAAATCCCTTGCCCTGTTCACCGGCCTTGGCCGCTTCAATCGAAGCATTCACTGCCAACAGGTTGGATTGTTCGGCCACATCTTCCACAGTTGCGATGATGCCGCCGATGGCCTGCCCGTGTTCGCTGAGTTTCATGATACTTTCGGCAATGGATTCCATCTGAGACTGAATTCTGTGCATTCCGTTAATTGTTTCCGTAACTGCCTTCTCTCCGGTCTGTGAAGTCTGAACCGCTTTTTGTGCGCTTTCGGAAACATGTTTTGCCTTTCGGTTTGAATCCTGAGCCGTCTGCCGGACTTCCTCAACAGTTGCACTGGTTTGATTGGCCGCAGTTGCCGTTTGTGTTGCACCGGCTGCAATCTGTGTGACAGAAGCCGAAATTTCACTGGCGGCAGATGCAAGCGCATTGGCCCCTTCTTTGATTTGAATCGTCAAACCTCTGAGATTTTTTACCATTTTCTGGAATGTTCTCAGCAATGTGCCTGCCTCATCCTCAGAATCAGTATCAGAAACTTCGACAGTGAGATCACCATTCGCTACCTGTCCAGCAATGTGGATTGCCGAATTCAAGGGACCAGAAATTGATGCAACAATCAAATAGGTCAGCACACAAAGCAGAAGAACAAAAATGAGAATAGTTACGATACTGGTGATCATCATCATTTTGTTATTTTGTCTTGCAATGGAAAGTCCGGAAGACATACTGTTTTTGTTGCGGGTAATATTCTGATCCAACTTGTCCCGAATCACATTTCCCATCTCTCTCATCGTATCTGCGTCGTGTAATACCTGTTCGTCCGAAATGCCTTGAATCATACTCTGGGAAACCTTTTTTGAAAAGGTATAATATTCCTTGAAATCCCGTATCAACACATCCAGTTCGTCCGTATGAAAAACAAAATTGTTTTTTTCATCTTCGATTCGAGCGAGAAACCGGTTTCGATAATCTTCCGTCTCAAGCAATTTCTCTTCATCCTGCGAGACCACTGCATCCTGCATTGTCCGCTGGATATACTCCAGAAATTCGACCAGATCACGGTTTAATTCCCACGCCGGTGCATAACCATTGACAATCTGGCCGATGACTTTTTCATTCCTCATCGTATAGGATCTGGTGATAACCAGACTGAGCACAAAAGCCAGTATTGCAAGAGCGGGAATCAGAAAAATCTTATACTGAAATTTCAATTTTCTTAACATGACGGACTCCAATCATTACTGTGTTATAAAAACGGTTCAATCGCCTATTCTGTAATTGAAACGATTTTAATTCGACTCTGATTGATAGATGTACCTGAAGACAGATAACCGATTGCACCGGGATCCGATTTTACAAATGACATGACATCTTTTTCGAAATCAAGCTGCGGAGGAGGAACACTTTTACCCGAGAAAATCTGCATTCGCCAATAGGCTTTGACCTTGGATACCGGTCGTTGATGAACTTCATTCGAAAATTGCTTTCGCACCGGAGAATCGTACACCAGGTCAACCGGATGAATTTCATCTCCGTTTTTCCAGCTTGTTATCTTTTTTAAGAAGATTTTTGAAAGATCCACACGTGATATTTTGGACACAGGATTTGATGAATTTACAATGATTTTATAATTGCTGCTCAGTTGTGCATCACTGACTATAAAAACTAATAAGACAACAATTGATACCAGTAGATAAGAATACTTTTTCATGATTCACCCTTCGTTTTTTTTGACAATATTGTTCAATTTTATATGACTCTCTTTTCACTAAATTTCTACTTCATTGCTGACAACCAATTTTGAATCGGATAGCAGTTTCACAATATCCAGAATAACGATTCCGTCTCGTGTGATTCCTTTTAAATACTTGGAACGAATTTCTGTCAATGTGGGAAGAGAAGATTGAATTTCGCTTAAGGCGATATTGTGCACACCCAATATAAGATCCGCCAAAATACCCACTTCCATGTCGTTATATTCGGCAATAATCACCCGGTTCAAATCCGTCAATCCTTTCTCCGGCAGACCGAAAAATTTTTTAATATCGATAATTGAAATAATTTGTCCCCTGACATTAATAATTCCCATCACAAAATTCGGAGTTCCCGGCATAGGTGCAAATTCCTTCATCGGATAAACTTCCCGGACAAAACAGGATTCAACACCATACTTTTCATAAGCGAGAACAAATTCAATGATTTCAATTTGATTCCCGATTTCGCCGTTTTCCTTCAATTCCTCAGAAAGTTCCCTGGCCCGATTTTTCAGAATTTTCAGTTTTTTATCATTTTTACTCAAACCATCATCCTCTTTAATATTTTTATCCGAATTCTGTCGATAGACGGATCAAATCATTCTCTATCATGCATTCAACTCTCCGTTCATAGAAAGCTGAATAAGCTCCATCAATCTCCCCGCATTCATTCCTTCAGATTCTGGCAGTATTTCTTCTCGGTCATGGGTTTTCAAAATGGACAGTGCATTTTCAAAATATTTTTTTGACTCCTGAAGATTCCCCTGTTTACGCGTCAAATTGCCCAACATAAAATGCGCCAGCACAAAATTGGGATCTAAATACAAAGCCCGTTTCAATTACCCCAATGCTTTTTCAATATACCCCTGCTCTTCCAGAATGGCCGCGCGAAGATGATAAAATTGAGGATTCAATTTATCCAAAACGATTGCCTTTTCACACCAGACCAGAGCCTCATTCAATTTTCCCTGATTCGCACAGGCTTTCGCCAGATATTTGATGACTGTGGGGTTCTTCTCGTAGTCTCCGATATTCTCTTCAATTTTCTGAATGGTCCCTTTGTAATCCCCGGATTTATATAAAATTTCGATGGCTTCTATTGGCGTCAAAGACTGATCTTCTTCTTCGACTACGTCCCACTTCTTCTTTTCCTCTTCCGTGACCTTGACTTCCGTTTCCAATTCAGGATTCGGGATAAAATGAATGTCCGAATCCAAAAATCTGATCGGATTGGTTTTATCTTCAGAAAAAACATTTGGAATATAATTTTCGATACGTGGACTCTTTTTCATTTCTTTGTTGATTTTTTTATACAAAATCGCACCTGGGAAATTGACGGTGATAAACTGGGGAAAATAGAACTGGGATGTTTCACTCGAACCTACGATGAGCCACCGGTCATCTAACAGTGCATCATGAAGCTTAGCGACAATCTTTTTTACAATGTCAGGTGAAAAATACATCATTACATTCCGACAGAAAATGACATCCATCGCATTGGTATCACTAAAAATGGATGGATACATATCTTCAACCAAATTCAGATAGGAAAATTTTACCATCCGTTTGATGCTTGGCAGAATTTCAAAATTTCCGTCAGCCAATTTCCGAAAATAGGTGTCTTTTATCCAGTATGGCGTTCCTCTAAAAGACCATTCACGATAAATCCCCTCTGCCGCTTTTTGTAAAAACAGAGGATTGATATCAGTCGCCAGTATTGTAATATTCCAATCCTTAATGTCCGGAATCATTCGAGTAAGCAAGATTGCCAGCGTATAAGGTTCTTCACCTGTGCAGCAACCCGCACTCCAAAGCCGCAAGCGCTTCCCGTTCTGTCTCTGCTCCTTGATCATTTCTGGAAGTACATACTGCTCCATCGCTTCGATTATTTTTGTTTCTCGGAAAAAATAAGTTTCCCCGACCGTAAGGTGACATGCCAGAATCTCAACTTGATTTTTCTTTAACGGCGAAGAAATTAACCAATGAATACATTCCTCGACATCATCAAAACCGAATTCACGTGCTGCGGAGCAGATTCCCCTGAGAAGATCGAGCCATCTGTTCTTTGGGAAATAGATGCCCATTTGCTGATTGATAAAACGGCTGAACTTGGACAGAAGAGCATTCGGAATTCTTTTGTTCATCATTTAGCTCGATTTCGGCTTCTTATCGGTTTTTTTCTTTTTTTTAGATCGCTTCGGCTTCGATTGACGTTTGGAAGTTCCTTCTGTTCTTAGCAATTGATCACTATCCTTAATCATATGACTGATCATATCCGACTCCTTGTCGGATAAAAATTTATCAAGATCATGAATCAATATCATTCCTTCTGCTGACTTAACCACGCCCTCGATATATTCAATATCGGTCAAGATATTCGTCTGACCAATCATATCCTTTTCAGAGCATTCGATAATATCCAAAACCGCATCCACCAAAATCGCTACATTGAGATGATTGGCACGGCAAACAATAAAATGATCCTTCAAGTTGATATCACGCTCAGGAAATCGAAATCGTCTGCGTATATTGACAACAGGAACAATGCGTCCCTGTACATTGATAACTCCCATCACAATATCAGGCGCTTTGGGCAGGGGAATGATTTCAGCGGCCTGTGCAATTTTTTCGACTGCCCCAAGATGCAGGGCAAATTTTTGATCGTTTAGAGTAAAAACAACAAAAGACAGGACTTTATTCATACAATTACACCATTAAAATAGTTATACCAAATTCATGGAACAACTTCAGTTTGATTCATCAAACAGATTGACATTCCACGTACATTCGCTATACTTTTTCCGAAGTCGATAAAATTTCTTTGACCACATGAATGACCTGGTGAACATCGAATGGTTTTGTGATATAAACCTCGGCTCTGGCTTCCTGTGCCAGTTCAATCTCTTTGTCTGCGTCTTTTGCCGTCAGAAAGATAATAGGCACTTCGGCAAGCGGCTTATAAAACTTGATCAATCTAGCTGCTGTGATGCCGTCCATTCTAGGCATAACAACGTCCAGAATGATCACATCCGGTTGCGTCTTTTTCGCGATTTCAACCCCTTGCAATCCATCTTCTGCAACGACAATCTCAAATCCCTCTCTTTCCAGGAATTTGGAAAGCAGCATACGGATGCCACCATCATCATCCACAATCAATATTTTTGACAATATTTTGTCCTCCACCTAATCAGCGTAAATTCAACGGCTTTCAATATGAATCTTCATCGCTATCAGCAATTTCAAAAGGAAAAATATTCCTATATGAAATAGTTAAATTTATACCCATATCACTTTCTACAAAAGCTATGCCATTCCGTTTAATTTCAATGATTTCAAAGAAAAAGCCCCGAGACAGCCAATCTCGGGGCTTTTTGCAAATGAAATTTAGTTTACAATCTATTTTTCAATAATCGGATTCCACTCTCCCAATTTTTCTATTTTTAATTTGACCGGCCCATCCGCTTTCCATGTTTCGGATGAATTGTACTCCCAACCCAAAAAAGTAGACCCGCCTCCTCCGATAGTCGTGATTAAAAAGCGGTTTTCCAGATGCCCAAAACACATGGCCTGGTCTCTCGGCCAATCCTTGTCTCCCCCGCTCGGATCCACCGGAATCCAGCCGTAGCGGGGAAGAAAGACTTCAACCCATCTGTGAAAAACATAATCGAGACTGGCATCGTCTCCGCGAACGACGACGGAACCGGCGTACCGCGCGGGCAACCCTGCCGCTCTACACATGGCAATGTAGACGAAAGTATATTCCGAGCAGGACCCGGAACCCCGTCTCAGCACGGTAGGAGCCACATTCCAGCCTCCCGCCAGCTCATAGTGCATGGTCTCGTGAATGTAATTGTAAATGGAACGAGCGATCCAGTAGGGATTTTCCGTTTGCTCCACTGCTTCTCTGACTGCATTCTGAATCACCGGATCATTGATCCAGTATTTGTCTCCATCTTTCAAATAGGCCTTGCGGATATCGTTCGGGATCTCTTTCAAACTGCCCACTTTTTCCGGGAAAATGTGGTACATGATTTCATATACTTTGGCATGTATCACAATTTCGGGAAACAGCGATTCTCCCGCTTTGAGTGTGTCTGCGGAAAAAACAGCGAACGGCTGGTTCCATTGATCAGCATCGAACCGCGCGGGTGGAATGGAATAACGAATGTCCAGAATGTCCTGGCTGTTTAAATTTTGAGGTATTGCAAACTGAATCGCCACCTCTTTCAGCACGCCCGGCCCGTAATTGACAATTTCATGGGAATACGTAATTTCCGCATCGCGTTCGTTCCATCTTGAAAAAGGCGGATCATCGAATATTTTGATCTGATAGATCCGATCATTCTGGTAATCCACATTCCAGAGCGTGTTTTCTCCCCAGGCAAGGCCTCTCGGATAAGGGCCCGGAGAAGCAAGTACCATTACCACGCTGCCGGTTCGAAAATCGACACGATAGATCTCATCTTTTTTCCGGTCGGCGATCCAGAGATAACCGTTTCCCCAGGCCAGTCCCTGGGGATTGTCCGCCGGGGATTTGAATGAGTGAATCGTCGTACCATCTTCCGGGCTGATTTGATAAATTCGATCCTCGCGGCTGTCCGACATCCATAAAAAAGTTCCATCCCAGGCGAGTCCTTCGGGCTGCATAGTCGGTGCATAGATCATCTTCACAGTCGTTCCGGTTTCGGGACAAATCCGATAGATCGATCCCGAATTCATCCCTTCAAGATCGACATCGACCGCCCAAAGCATTTTTCCGTCCCAGGCAAGATCGGTGATAAAATATCCGGGAGAAGAAAATTTCTTGAGAAGTTTCCCTGTCCCCGGATCGATTTGATAGAGGGAATCGGTCTTTCGATCCGCAAGCCAGAGCGTGGAATTGGCAAACGTCAGTCCAGTCGGGCAGGGTCCCTGTGTTGAAAAGTGTTTGATCACATCCCCGGAAGATCCCCATAGATACGTCGAGGCAAGCATCATCACAACGATAATCTTTCTCATTGCTATCTCCTAACACTTAATGAAACTAAGCCTTTCAAATTTCTATTTACAGAACAACAATTTCAAATATCAAAAATCCTCCGCCAAAGATGGATCCGCCTAAGGCGGAAAATGACAAACCTGCCGGCCGGCGGACAGGTAAATTCCCAATCCCAAAATTCAAAAGATTTATTTAACCGCATTGATCACCTGTTCAAAAAACAGATTTTCGGGAAGCGCCCCTTCGAATGAATTTGCTTCGTTGATCACAATTTTCGGAACACCCATCACGCCGTACTTCTGTGCAAGATGCGGAAATTCAGTGACTTCCACGACATCACTCCTTACATTTCTGCTTTCCATGGCCAATTGATAGGCCGTCAATGCAGCGCTCTGACAGTAAGGACAGGTCGGCGTGACAAACACCTGAATATGAACGGATTTGTCAACCTGTTCGAGTTTCTGAATTGTGCTTTGGGACAAATCCGATTCTTGACCGGAGACTTTTAAAATCGTTTCCAACAAAGTAGCAAACTCGTATCCCGTGGGGATTCCGTAAAATCGCATCCCAAAATCTTCCTTCCCTTCGATCACAATGGCGGGTATTTTATCAATGCCGTATTGTTCGACCTCGGTTTGATCAGTCACAAAATTGTAAATATCAAGAGACACCAGATCCGATAAATCCGTTACTTCTCTTAACAGCTGTTCGGTCTCGGCACAGTATTGACAGGTGCCCGCAATTTTCTGTGTAAAAAGTTTTAGTTTGACCGGCTCCACCATTTGTTTGAGCCGTTCCTGAATTTCTTTTTTATCCTGTTCTCTCAGCATTTTAAATCTCCTCTTTATTCTATTCCGAAATGATTTGATAGGAATAATCGATTTGAACCGATTGACTCAGCATGGCAGATACGGAACAGTATTTTGTCCTGGAAAGTTCGATCGCCCTTTTGACCTTTTCTTCATCAATCTGCTTGCCAAAAAACCGATACGCAATATGGATTTTTGTAAATACTTTGGGAAAATCTTCTGCCTGTTCAGCACTGACATCGATACTGAAATCATTCAGATGAACTTTCATTTTGTTGAGAATGGAAACGACATCCATCCCTGTACAGCCACCTAAACTCATGAGAATCAATTCCATCGGCTTAGAGGCCGCGTATTCGCCGCCGTGCTTTTCCTCGGTATCCATCACTAACCAGTGATTTGTATTCCCTTTCGTAGCAAATGCAAGTCCCTTGATTCGTTGAATATTCACTTCCATACCATTTTCTCCTGGCATTAAACTGAAAAGTAAAAGCCATATCATCCTAGCGGATTGTATGGCCCGGTTGTTTTTGCTATGTTTTATTTTGATGAGAATCACTCATCTAACAGTGCCTTGATCTCTTTTTCAAATACATTTTTTGCTCTAAAACCGATATAACGCTTTACGACTTTGCTATTCCGATCGATAATCAGGGTGGTGGGAATTCCCTGAATCGGACCGTATGCATTTAGCACTGTAGAATCCGCAATGGCAAGAGGATACGAAATATTCTGTGCTGCAGCAAAACTTTTCACCTTTTCTTCCCCCTCTCTGCCAAGTGCAAGACCAATGATGACGACATTTTTCTGTTGATATGTACGATACAGTTCAACAAAATCGGGAATTTCTTTCTGGCAGGGTGGACACCATGTGTCCCAGAAATCGAGAATGATAATTTTGCCTTGAAAATTGGACAAGCGCAATGTGTCTCTCTGTAAACCGATAAGTGTAAAATCCGGCGCATCGGCCGATTCGGCATTGCCAGAAGCCGGACTCTTCCCACCCTGATTGCACCCCGTCATAAAAATAAAGATCAAAGCGATATGCAACAGATAAATAAACACACGTTTCATGGATCTCCCTTCAATAAAGAAATGACGTTTTCGATCAAACATTGTATTCACTCCAAGCCATGATCGAGCGACTCCTTTCTTATTCTTTGGCAAGCACATTGTCCAATTTTTTTGTAATCATATCTTTGGGCACCGCACCTGTGATTTGATCGATCGGTTTTCCGTCTTTAAATATGATCAGGGTAGGAATACTGATGACGCCATACTGGCCCGTCATGTTTGGATTTTCTTCCGCATTCAATTTGCCTACCTTTACTTTTCCCTTATATTCCTCCGCAATCTCTTCGACGACAGGCGCCACTATCCGGCAGGGATGACACCACGTGGCCCAAAAATCGACAAGCACGGGAACATCCGATTCCAATACCTCACTCTGAAAATTGGCGTCTGTAAAAGTAATTTCACTACCCATAAAGAATTCCTCCTTTGATATAATTAAGTAGAATTTGTTTGTTGATCACACAAAACATCGAGTAATTTTAATACAATAGGATTTTTAATCCGGTAACAAACCTGATTCCCTTCTCGTTCCGCTTCGACAATGCCGATATTTCTCAACAGAGACAAATGCTGAGAAACATTGGGTTGTGCCAGCCCGAGGGCCTCTTCGATTCCCCTGACACACGGCTTTTGTCCCCTGATTAAATTGACAATGCGCAGCCGTGTCGGATGCGCAAGCGCTTTCAATACAAGCGCTCTTTCGTCGTAATCGAATTGCTGTAATACATTTATCATTTCAAATTCTCGATAAATTTCAGAACATATTCGGCGGCAATGGTCCCGTCCCCCACAGCCGTCGAGATCTGTCTGATGGTTTTGGAACAAACATCGCCCGCAGCAAAAACACCCGGGACAGAGGTTTCCATATTTCTATTGGTAACAATGTATCCCCACTTGTCCAATTCAATCTTATTTTTTAAAAATTGTGTGTTGGGATTCAGCCCCACCCAGATAAAAACACCGTCGGTTTCAATATCCGTCTGCTTTCCTGAAGATCGATCCATAACGGAAACGGATTCGACTTTTTGCTGTCCATTAATCGAGAGCACTTCGTGATTCAGATAAAAAGAAAATTTCGGATTTTCCCTGGCTCGTTTTTGAAGTATTTTTTCCGCATTGAGAACGGGCATAATTTCGACAAGTCGAATCGATTTTACGAACCGACTTAAATAAATGCTCTCCTGCAATCCAGAACTCCCCCCTCCGACGACGACCACATTCTTATCTTTAAAAAACGGTCCATCACAAGTCGCACAATAGGAGACCCCCCGGCCCATAAATTCTTTCTCTCCGGGCACATTTAAAAGTCTCGGGTCGCTGCCCGTGGCGATAATAACAGTTTTTGCATCGTATTCATTCCCATTGAGAACTACTTTTTTGGGATTTTCATTGAGTCGAACATCATCGACTTTTCCGGAGATGACTTCCAATCCGAATTTTCTGGCCTGTTTTTCTATATTCTGCATCAAATCAAATCCACTGATCCCATTTTCAAAACCGGGATAATTTTCCACCCACTCCGTACTTGCGACCTGCCCGCCGGGCATCAATCTCTCAATCATCCCGACTCGAAGCTGGGCTCTGCCTGCATAGATCCCTGCAGTCAATCCTGCCGGCCCGCCGCCAATAATAATCAGATCGTAACTGCCCATCAAAAACCTCCAAGTATATCAATTTATTAACATATTCGCATAATCGAATATACAAAATAAAAAATAAAATGCAAGTATTTTTTTCATTTAATACTCACATTTTATTTAAAAAAGAATTTTTAATTAAACCGGTTCTTTTTTGACAAAACGTTTTTTAGCTTCGTTATTAAATTTTGGCAGAAATCTTTCAGGCTCCTTGGCATATTTGATTGCGATCTGGCGTGTGATCTTATTGTCTCTCACCAGTTGAAGAAGACTGTCATCCATTGTCTGCATTCCAACCGTCGTGGATGTCTGCATCACTGAAGGAATCTGATGTATCTTTTTTTCACGAATAAGATTTCGAACAGCAGAATTAGCAAGCAAAACTTCGACAGCGGCCACTCTTCCCGAACCCGAAGCAGCAGGTAACAACCGCTGTGAAACCACTCCTAAAAGAGAACTTGCAATCTGTGCCAGCACCTGCCCCTGTTGTTCGGCGGGAAAAACATCAATAATTCTATTTACGGTATCCGGCGCATCTCTTGTGTGTAATGTAGAAAGCACCAGATGACCGGTTTCCGCGGCCGTCAGGGCCAGCGAAATTGTTTCCAAATCTCTCATCTCCCCGACTAGAATAACATCGGGATCTTCCCTGAGTGCACTGCGTAAAGCCGCTGCAAATGATCGTGTATGGTGCCCCAGCTCTCTTTGCTGGATTAAACAATTTTTCCGTTTGTAGCTATATTCGATTGGATCTTCGACTGTAATGATGTGGGAATGACGTTCGTCATTCATCAGTTTTATCATGCCGGCCAATGTCGTTGATTTGCCGTGACCTGTTGGTCCGGTCACCAGTACGAGCCCTTCGAATTCCTTTGCAAGACGGATCACTCCTTCCGGCATTCCCAATTCCTCCAAACTTCGTATTTTATCGGGAATGATACGAAAAGCGAGCCCAAAGCCTCCCAGTTTTGTAAAAGCATTCGTTCTAAAATGAGCCAGTCCGGGAACCGCATATCCAAAATCGATTTCAAGATCCTTCCTGAATCTCTCCATCTGATAATCATCCAACAACTGAACGATAATGTCTTCCATGTCCTGTTTGGTCAGGATTTTGCCTTTCAATGGAACCAATTTGCCATCGATTCGAACGATGGGCGGATAGGCTTCACATAAATGAATATCGGATGCATTATTTTTTACTGCATGTGCGAGTAATTGATTGACCTGTTCCCTTCCAATCATATTCCTATCCCATATTTACGATTGTTGGTGTAATGAAAATCATCAAATCGGTTTGTTTATTTTCAACTTCTTTATGCTGAAACAATTTCCCAAAAAGAGGCAGATTCCCGAGCAGCCAGACTTTTTTGACAGTCTCGATCTTTTGTGTTTTGATGAGTCCGCCAATCACGACCGTCTCACCGTTGTTTATAGTGACAATACTGTTCACAGCCCTTTTGTCCGTGACTGGCGCCCTGTGTTCTCCATATTCGACCCATCCGGTTATTTCCTCGATAACAGGATTGACATACATGGTAATTTTATCTTCCTCATCAGCATGCGGTGTTACATTTAACTGAATATTCACTTCCTTATACTCAAAAGTAACCATATCTGCATTTCCTGCCGTTCCTCTCTGAATTTGCGGCACAGGAACGGTCGTTCCGACACTGATCGAAGATTCCTCATTGTCCAGGGCGAGAATACGTGGATTGGAAACAAGCTTGGAATCTGTTTTTGATTTCAAAAAATCGAGAACGGCATTATACTGTCCTGCCGAAAGATAGCCCATTTTCCAATCACCCAATTTGTCAGTACCCAAATTAAGCATCGAATAATTCAGTTCATCTTCTCCGATTTTCGTTTGATTCCACAATTGAGCAGATAATGTCTTGTCCCAATCGATTCCTATTATATCGCTGGAATTGGGTGCCAATTCAACAAGTTTGGATTCAATCATAATTTGAACAGGAGGCCGATCGAGCTCGGCAATGATGATATCCACTTCCTTGATTTTTTCAGGCCGGTCTGTAACCACCAGTGTGCTTGATCTTCGAATCCCCTGGACCGCTACTCTATTTGTTTGCATGCGGTTTTTACCCGCCTCAAGGAAGTTCAAAAATTCCGGATGAAATACTTCGACCAGCGTATCATTGGTTACAATTCTCCTTACGACTCCGGCGACATTGAAAGCATCCGCATATTTTAACCGGTAAACCTTTGTAACCCGTCCTCCCGTAAAAGCTATTCCGACACGCTTGATCGTGATAATATTGTCATCCATAATGTAATCACAATTATTCATATGAACAATCTTGTCAAGCGCTTGTCTCAGTGTAACATCTTCCAAGTTCATCGTAACTTCGCCTTCCACACCTTCTCCAATGACCATATTCAAATTATTGGAAGAGGCCAAAAGTCGAAGCGCATTTTTTATCGGGGTTGAATGAAATTTAAATGATACCCGTCTGTTCCAATCAATTTGATCCTTTAATTTTTCTGTTTGAACCGGAACTTCCTCTAATTTCTCTTCATTTGTCTTTTGAACTTTTAGAGATTTTTCTTCCTGAATCGATTCATTTTTTTCAGGCCGGGTTTCCAATTCAACTTCTTTATTTTCTCCAGTCGAAACTTCACTAACGGCAGGAAGCGTCGGAGCAGCTGTCAGTGGTACCGATTCTTCCTGCTTAATTGCAGCAAACGTCTCCTCTTTTTTTTCAGGTTCGCCGGTTTTCACATAAGGCGTCTGAATCATCAAATTCTCATTCTTTTGTACAATGGAAAATGAAGAAAGTGGAGCAAAATACATGGCCGCTTTTAATCCTTTATCGCCATCGCTCTGAGGAGAAAATTTCATGGCCTGCAGCGATCCCTCTTCGAATGTAAAATCATGAGCACCTGTAAATAGTTTTGCACCCCGGATGAGCAAAAAAGCTTCATCCACGGATGGCCTGACGTATCCAACCCAGTCATAGGTCCCATCGAATTGCAGAGAAGTCGTTACTTTTTTACCGGAATAGTCCGGAGTGACTTTGACCAAACGTCCTGGAGGCTGTATGGGCTCGCCGAATCCGGTCATTCTCCCCTCAAGAAGACGTTGATCATTCAAACCGATCACAAGGTTCTCGTTCTTTTTCAAAACAGCCAAAGGTTCCTCACCGTCGTAATGTAAATCCACTCGAAAAATGGGAGGATTTTGGGTCATCTGTTTAATCGTGATCATTTTCCCTTTGGCTGCATCCAGTTGAATGGTTTCTCCATCCTTTTCGCCGGCTGTCCCAGAGAAATAGAGAGACAATTTTTCTCCTTCTTTCTGAGATATACCAACCCAGTGTGCTTTCTCATTAAAAGTAAAAATAGCCCAGCATTTATTCCCTTCTTTTCCTCTTTTAACAGAAAGCAGGTTGGCTTCACCAAAAAGTGCTGGAGCAAACAGCAAAAAACATCCCAGCAGAGCTATTCGTCTCAAAGGACTATTTCTCAATTTCATGATGTTTCTCTCCAATGTAAAGTGAATTGACGGCCTCCTTTTCGACAAATAACGTTTTTCCCTTCTATTTTCTCTACCTTAATCCCTCCCCCCTCTTCACCTTCAGCTAAAACATAATCATCGATTAATACATAGGCTTTCCCCGCCTCCCAGAATATTCCTTTCAGAACCACATCGACTTTCAAAGGGGGTATCTTTTTGGGCGGAGGAGGAGGTTTAACAATCGTAAATGGATCCCTACCCCATGAACCATAGTTTTTCAATTCTACATTTGTTTTACCGCTCCTCATATCGGCAGATTGCACCTGGCTTTGTGGAAGATTCAATTGTCCGAGATTCTGATTTTGATTGTTTTGGCGAACCGCCTGAACTGGCTTCACATTTTTTGGTTTATCTATCAGCTTGAATATTCCGGCAACGACAACCACACCCGCCAGGATAAGCAACATACGTTTTTCACTTTTTTTCAACGCCATCTATAAAACCCCGTCTTGCCAATATTTCAATTCTCTTTTATAAGCATCACAGGACATTACCACTTTTCCATTCCGGTTTGGCAAATTCCAATTTTGATTTCATAATTTTGTGTATTATAAACAAGCCCCTCAATACTGAAAACAAAACGGTTCGCCAGATTGATTTCGATTCCTAAAATTCCTCCTGTCCACAGTCCGCTTCGATACACATCTTCAACTTCACCCCAGTATGTTCTTTCATCTCCGTATACGAGGTATTCTTTTTTTGTATCATTTCTATAGATCAAATATCCTGCGGCAGCGGCATAAAAACGGTAGTGCTGATACGGATAGACGACACCAAGGTACGCACGAAGTTCCTTCCAGTCGTATTTCATTTCGTATTCATTGGTGGTCAATTGGGATGTTTCGATAAATTTTCCGCTTGACGGAAAGCGCAATGTCTGCGCTCCACACCAGATCCCCATGCGGTTATAATCCGTAACAGGTTTTAAAATGACATTCAGCCCGAGTCCATACGCAAACGTATATTTCCCTTTATAATCTGATACATTTTCCCGGTTGATCCCCATATTCAATTGCACCATGCCGATCAGTCCATAAATATCAACCTGGTCGGCCACCCCCCAGCTGCTTTTAACCAGTATGCGATGAGACGAGACCTTTTCCTGGCTTAATCCCATATTGACATAGCTGCCGGTAGCACTGATGGTCCACTCGCCTTCGCCTTTAGTTTCCACCGGATTTCCTGCAATCTGCGCCTGTAAAAAGGAAACGCGAACCATCCACAACAAATAAAAGACCCATCCTGTTATTTTCATTTCAAAACCCCATTGACAATTTTTAAAATTTGGCCAGATAGATCGAATCGGAATGAATGTACCCGCTTCCATTCACACTGGAAACAGCAATCATCACACGCATCCATCCCGGCCGGTCTTCGTCTTTGGTCACATCTATTATGTTATATACATAAAGATTGTAATAACAGTGACCCGGATCCCCAGTAGTCTGGCTCGTCCATGAAAGCTGCGCCTTGGCATCGCTCGGCTCGATACTGGCAGTAAGCTCGGATCCGCTAACGATAGGATTGCCGTTTGCATCCCACAATTCAAAAAGAATATGTGCATATTCCCCAGGCCAGATCGTATCACCGTACGTGGTTTGTTCAAAATGATGAATGGTTTTCGACATGATCACCTGACATTCAGCCCAGGGTTTCGCCGTTTGACCGTTTTCGTCCATACCCTGTGTCCAGGCCAGTACCCTTGTGATACCGTCATTTTCACCGTAATCTCCCTTGGTATTGATCACACGTCCCCGACCAATTCTCGAATCGTATTCCATATCCGGTATACGCGGGTCCGAATCATGATCACCGATTTGTGCACCTGTGTTCGGATCCTGCAGTCCGACGTAATTGTAAAACCGGTCGATGGTCGGAAGTGGATTGCCACTTTGCAATATCACACTTGCGACACCATTGGTATCCGTATAGGCGGTCGTGGTCACGACACCACCGGAAGTGGTTAGATAAACCGCCGTTCCTTTCTGAACGGGATTGTTGTATTTGTCCCCCACCAGAATGGAAACCTGGGTCGTATCCAGCCAGGACCATATATTCAGACGCGAGACCGCTATGGTCAAATGGGTTGATTCCGGATCGTTAATGTCTTCGATATACGGAGGTCCGGAATAGATGACGAATTCAGTCGATGTCCCGGCCACTTCGGGAATGAGCGGATTGCCATCTCCGTCTGTCACCTGAGCCTTGATCCGGGCCGTTCCGGACCGTGTTCCGCTGGTGTATGAAACTTGGGACACCCCGCCCACTGTTGGCACAGGTTCGACTGTGCTGAGAGAATCCCCGTATCCCGGCGACGCGATAATCGAAAACTTGACATAGGTTCCGTCCGCAACAGGATTGTTTTTCTCGTCCCGGACATCCGCATAAACCGACACGGTTTGATACTTGCCGCAATCCCTTACATAAACAAACAACGGTGAATAAGTAACTATTACATAATAGGGACTGCCTGGCAGTATTTGAATAATAGAAGTACCTGATATCGTCTCGCCATTCGACAGCACCTGTGCTGTGATGGTCGATAAACCAATAACCGTACTTGAAAATTCTACTCTGGCAGTACCATTTTCATCGGTTCTGGCACTCATTTCTATCTTGCCAATTGTGGCAGTAAAATTCACCGAAACATTTTCGACGGGATTGCCCAAACCATCTGTCACGGATGCCTGAACGATACTTTTTGTTACACCATCGGCAGGAATTGTATTGGGATTGACAGTGACGGTTACATTTTCGACATTTCCGATCGTGTATACCACTTTGACGGTATCTGAGGTCAAACTTCCTACTCGGGCAATGATTCTGGCGGTATCCGGAAAAGAACCGCTTGTCAAATAAGTCACCGCACTGCCGTTCTGTGTAATCTGTTGGGAACCTATTGATCCGGAACCTTCCACAATAATAAATTGAACCATGGTACCATCTGCAACCGGATTCCAGCTGGCATCGGAAACCACGGCTTTGATGGTGGATTGGCTCTGATTGTCTGCCGGTATAAACGCAGGTGTCGCCGAGAGAGTGATATACGTGGGCTGGGATTCCTGAAAAATAACCTGGACACTGTCTTCAAGAACTTGGCCGTATCGGACTTTGACATTGGCCGTCCCGGTTTGAGTACCGCTCGTCAAATCGACAATAGCAACCCCCTGCGTATTGGTTTGTGCTTCATATGCGATTGTTCCCAGATCCGTTCCGAAATAAACGGTAGCCTCGGGAACAGCAATTTTTCTGGTGGTTTCTTTCAGAACGGCTTTGATACTTGAAGTGCTTTTCCCATCGGCCAGTATGCTTGTTGGTGTCGCCGACAGATTCACCTGCACTCCGATACATTGAATAGTTTTAGCAACCATCTGGGTGTCGAGAATGGCAGCAACGCTTGCGATGCTGTCGAATACGCTGGCATAGGGTGTAAATTTGACTGTAGCCATTCCATTTACATCCGTCAAAGCCTGACTTTCGATTTTCCCTCTATTGGTCTGAAATGAAACGATGACTTTCGAAACCGGATCGCCGTTTTCATCCTCCAAATATGCGGTCACGGAAGACTGATCCACACCGTTGGCCAACAGGGACGAAGGCGTCACCTGTATCTGGCTCAATTTGTGTGGTACCATCGATCCGAATTGTACAAATACAGAGTCCCTGAGAATGTTTCCATACTCTCCAAGTACCATGGACAGCCCCTGAGTCGTATTGCTGGTTAATTGAATCTGTGCATAACCTTGCTGGTCCGTCGTTACCGAAGCGGGAATAGATCCGAGATTGGTACCCAGACGAACCAAAGCTCCCGCGATTCCGATGCCCGTTGTCGCCTCTTTAAGAAATACTTTGATGTTGGATTGACTTTTCCCGTCCGCGATGATATAGGCGGGAACCGCCTGGAGATCGAAAAGAATCCCTTTCATCAATACCTGAGTCGTTTTGCTGACACTATCCACAATTGCAGTCACCACGGCCCATTGATCAACACGACTTGGTGCACTCAACAAAGTGGTTTCTGCTGTTCCCGTGTCATCGGTAAATTGAACGGAATCGACAATGCTTCCAACGGTGGTTCCAAACCGAACCAGAACATCACTGACCGGATAATTGTTTTGGTCTTTTACGGAGACGGAAACCGTGGCGCTCTCCTCTCCGTTGGCGCGTATCGCACTCGATTTACTTGTGATGTCAAAATAGTATTTCGATTTTGTAAATTCCACCTGCACCGTATCCAAAAATGTGGCGCCGTACCGCGCAACAATATTTGCGATTCCTTCAATCGTACTGCTGGTTAACTCTGCACTCGCGATGCCTGTGTTTGCCGTCATTGCCGAAGAAGGAATGCTTCCGATCGAGGTTCCAAAACGTACTTCCTGATTTTCGACACCGATTTGAGTGGCCGTTTCTTTCACATAGGCCATAATAACGGTTTTGCTCTTCCCATCGGGAGGAAGCTCATTGTACTGTGATTCGATAAAAAATTGAATCCCCTTAAATTTGACAGTCACCACGGCCGAATAGGTACCCCATGTGGCTGTGACCACAGCCGTGGTATCTTTTGAACTGGCGATACTAACCAGTCTCGAAGAACTTTCTTCGCCGCTGACTTCAATATAAGAATCGATCACACCTGCAGATGTCGAAAGCAATACCATCCCGCTGCTGTCCATCGCATCGGGTGACAGAGTCACATAAATTTCGGTTCCATCGATCCCATTCGCATAAATCTCGTCAAATTGCGTACTGATCTGTATCCTTGCATCCAACTGTGAAATGACTTTCACGATAACGACAGAAGAGGTCTGATTAGAATATTGTGCAGTAATCTTTGCGTTCCCTGTTTCCTGACTACTGATAAAAACCGACTGTGCCCAGCCGTCGGCACTGGTGGTGGCTTCAGCTGTAATCGTTCCTATCGAAGTACTGAATGTAATGATTTCGTTGGCAAGCGGCTTGCCATCTTTGTCCAATAATCGAACACGTACGACAGATTGGGATTCCCCGACAGCAACTTGACTTGGAGAAGCCTGGATATCGACCAAAACAGGGACATCTTTATGAAGAGAGCTGGTGGGATCCATTGGACTTTTTTGTGAGCACGTACACCAAAAAAGACAGAAAACCGGGAGTATAATACAGAATGAGATCAGCAGTTTTTTCGCTGGACTCAGATTTCGCATAAAGTCCTCCGTAGACCGTGATCAATAATCTGGTTATTGATCAGGCTTTGTTATGAACCTCTTCTTTATTTTTTACGGCATCTTCATCAGCACTCTCCTTCCTCAAAACGATGACCCCTTTGATAATCACAGTAAGTACGAGCGAATCCTTAGATTCCCTATCCAAGAATACTTCGTTGACCCTGATGACATATGGAAAATCTGGAACAGATTCAACAAATTTTGCAAACTGATTAAAAGAACCGGTAAATTCCAAAGTGAGCGGCAATTCCGTGACACCCTCCTCTGCCTTCTGTATTAAAGAAAGACTTTCATAATCGGGTGAAACCGAAACAAGCGTGAGACCGTACTGTTTCCCGATTTGTTCGATAGAGCGTCCAAGATCCAATAATCTTTCTACGGGATAAAAGTGCTCCTCACGGACATCAATATAGGCAAACAAGCTGTCTACAAAAGTTTTCATCGATTCCAGCCGGGCTTCGGGAACTTCACTTCTGATTTGATTCTGGAGCAATTCCCATTTCTTCTCAAGTTCCTTCTTATTCCGGATGACAGGCAGATAAAGAACACTCAGCCACACAATGAGAAGAACGATCGTAGCAAATGGTAAGATAAATATTTTTAATTGAGATTTATTCATATTTTTATCGATTTAAATAACCCATCAATTCGAATTCATATTGTGACTCTTCACCTGGGTCGATTTCATTAACCAGCTTGATCCTGTCAAAATATGCAGATCTCTCAAGCTCGAGTATAAACTGGGCTAAATATATTTTCACGTCGGGCGTTTTCACATCACTCATCCCTCTCATCTGAACAACCCACTTGGGTTTCGGGGGCGGTTCGTCAACACCCTTTTGTCCTTTTTTTTTCGCATGGGGTTCATCGTTTTGATCCGGTTTTTCCTGGGTATACGAGAAAGAAATTAGAGCCAATTTTTCGGGAATCGAAAGCGAAATGAGTCGAAGAACCGGAATCAAATACTGATCCTGATGCACTTTCCCTTCCATATTAGTGATTTTACCCTCCAATATATTTTTCTGTGTTTCCAAAGTTGCATATAATTTGCCGCTGTTCTTCGATTTTAACGCCCTGCTCTCCATCATGCCGAGACGTTTTTTAAGAGATCCAAGCTCGTAACTTGCATTCAAATAAATAGCCAACATTATGATAAAAACAATGCCCGCAATATACTGGAAAGTTTTATTCAACGAATTAAATGTATGAATTCTTTGATAGGAAACCGGGAGCAGACTCCCTTCTGTATCGGTTTCCATGGCCAGTGCAAAACTGGCAGCCTGCTCAAGAAACTTTTTTTGAAAAGTAGCTTGCTGTTCCTTGCTCCCGACGACTCTGATATTCTTGAAATAAGGCAATGAAGCTACAGGAATTTCAATCTTTTCCATCAACACTTCCTGAAGATGCTTCATTCGAGAACCGCCGCCAATAAGATAGATATTCTGTACCTTGTCTCCTGATGTTTTATCTCCGTAAAATCCAATCGAACGGTGAATTTCGCCGGCCAAACGCTCGAGCACGGGCCGCATCATTGCACCCACTTCGGTCAATGGCGCGCCTCGATAGGTCATTCCTTCCGAGAAACCAAGCGGATAACCGTATTTCAATTTGAATTCAAGGGCCTCTTCTTCCGTAAACTGAATCGCCCGTCCCTCATGAAAAATTGTTCCAGTAATGGCCTTTGTAAAATCCTCGCCGCCGACAACGATCTCCCGAAAGAAATCCAGTTGTCCATTACGAAAAATAACAAGCATGCTCCGCTGCGCACCAATGTCCAAAATACCGATCGTGCCGGCTTTTTCTTTCTTGGGAATCAATTCCAGAAAATTTTTCATTCCCACGATATTGGGCAAAACTTTATGAGGCACAGCCCTCTCGTGGATAAAATATTGAATCCTGCCTTCGACTTCGTCAGCCGGCATCCCCATTGTCAGATATTCGGTATTCCCGGGAAGTTTGGGATCACTTCCTATGGTTTTGTAATTATATACGATCTCGCCTGTATCTTCATTCTCTTTTCCGATTTCTCTTTTCAATTCGAAAAGAATGGATTGAAGCAAATCCTTTTTTGCCAGTTGGGGAAAGCTGTCACGGCGAACCACAACCCTGGTACCCTCAATCCCGAGCACAATTTTGGTCTGTTTGAGTTTCGTTCCTTTTTGAAACAGATGCCGCAAAGCCTGATACACAGCGTCTTCCGAAAATTCAGACGTTTTCGTTGTAAAAGAAGCACGCCCAAATCCTTCGACAATTAGCTTGGACCCTCTGCGGTTTAGCAGGACATACTTCATGTTGTCCAGGCCCATATCGAGACCCAGGACAGAGGACCACGGTTTTGATGTGTTTAATGTAAAACTTTTCATTTTTGAAATAGTTTTTACTTAAATTTCACTAATATGACCAATCTGCAATTTTCATACCACCAGTATAATCGACAAACTGAGTAAAAACCCGCATCCAATCCGGCCTGTGTACTACACGTAAACTTCTACTACCACCTGCTGTCACAGACCCATTTCCGAAAATAGCACCCTCGACATCATTTCGAGAAAAGTTTGTAGAGGCACCCGCAACACTTCTCCCTGGGTTAACGAGATAAATAATCGCATGAACATTTGCTCTTCTATCCAGACTTACATTCCCCTCAACGAGGTATATACCATAAATATCAATATTGGCTGCCACATTCATATTTCCATAAACATGTATCACATTGGGCGTAGCCCCAGTATAATAAAAACTGCCGTTTGGATAATCGTCTGTTGGCGAAAATGTCGCTTCGCTTCGGTCATGACCTTGAGTACTAGACATACTGTTCAGTGTCGAATTATCGACAGTAGGCAGAGGACTTTTATTTTCGACAATCAAATCAGGATCAGTGACACCATCGGAATCTCTAGCCGTGGTATTATTCACACTTCCTGCGACATAAACTGCATATCTCCAGAGTGGATTGTCTTGCATTTCATATCTGATTGTTCTCTGTTGATCATCATTCAGAGTTACTGTCACTTCCATGATCAACGCGCCAGCATCATAAAGCGTGTCCACATCTACATCCATATTTTCGATTGTGAAAGTCGTGTCACTCGTCAGTCTACCTGCCGAAATAGCGCCTGCACAGTAAAATGCAGCACCTTCTATCAAATAATCGCTCTTTGCGCAATTTATCTGATTAATGATATTTTTACTTTCGCTCTGCACCAGCATCGAGGCGCCGACACCCATGATACCCAGCGTGACTAAAAAAACCAGAACAAAAGCGGAGAAAAAGCCCTCTTCTTTCCCCAATTTTTTGAATCTCTGCTTTTTCATTGCCGCCTCCTCATGTTATTTATTTAAATATTTCGAAACCTCTAAAAATAATTAAACAGGATTGTCCTCCCGCTCAGAAGCCTCGTGATCAGCCTCTCAGAATATGAGATCCTGAAACAAACCTGTCCCTGAATCATGTTCAGGACAGACTCTAACGTAAAACCAGGGTTCAGACCGACGAGTCTTTTTATTATCAAATTCATCTTTTAGACATCTCATATATGAAAGATCACCTACAGAAAATGACAGCCGATCTGAAACCATTCATGGTCGGACCACATTTACTATGAATTATTTCACCTTTGTTACCATGAATGTTATCGAATTTTCGCCTGAATATAGTCGAAGGTGGAACCTTTTTTGCAAACTCAGGAAAGACCACTTTAAATCTCTCCTCCGGCAGCCTGCCAATCTATATGTTTCTCGGCCTGACACAGGTACGGATTGTGCTCGCTTGCTCAGACGATGTGCCAATATCGATTTCAATTTGAATGAGCCGGATTGCTGAAGTCGTAGTGGTTACGCTACCACTCTCATCATAGTACGTGAGACGAAAGCCCTGCACCGCGGCAATAATTGCCTGATCATCCCCCCGTGTAAGGAATTCCCCTTGATACTCATAAATAATATTGCGTGTTGCTCCTCCATCCGGTTCTTGAAAATTGAATCGAATCATATCCGAACCGCTATTGGTAACATTCGTCGCTCTTTTCAATTCTTCGGTCATACGAATCAAACCGACGCGCGCGCCCTGGGCAAGTTGTTTTGCACCCCGGATATTTATGAACGCACCCACGTTGGTAAAAACGAATGGAGTAACGGCCGCGACCAGAATGCCGGTCAGAAGAACAACGACAACCAATTCAATAAGTGTATAACCCGCCTGCCTGTTTTTTAATTTGATTAGCATAATATTCTCCCTGTACAATCAAAAACCAACACCATTCGCCAGTAAAGTGGAGAGCGTGATATTCGGCATACCGTTGGCACTCACTGTGACTGTAACTGTGACATAAGTTACACCATTGACTGTACTCGGAGCCGAAATTGAGACTGTACCTGTGTACCCTTCAGGCGAACCGGACACAGTGCCGGGCCAGTTGGCTATCACCCAGTTGTATCCTCTACTGTTAGCCATATAATCGGCAATGAGCCTCTCCATGATTTCCTGGGCATAGAACGTGCCTTTCATAATCAGATTATAGGTGCGACCAGAGTCCAGATTGCTGATCGCCAGACGGCTCAAGGGAAGAACCGAGATGCCGAGAAGCAGGACGATCACGATCACTTCGACCAGTGAAAATCCTTTCTCACTAACATATCGGCGGAAATGATTTTTTAATGGCCACAGATTGTAAATCCGCATCCTGTACCTCCAACTTCTTCACCCAGATAGGCAAATCCGGATTCCACAATGATGAGATGAATGACCGTATTGAAACGTGCCACAGACCGCTCATCTGAGAAAGTTGATCCATTTAAATTGGGTTCACCCCAGGCCGTAAACGACAATGCGTTGTTCGTCGATGATGAGGTAATCGTGACACCACTGTATTGTCCTGTCCCAAGTTGTACGATCAGGTCTTCACCTGAAAGCGAAGATTTGAGGCACTCACCCGTATCGTCATATCTTGCTTCGTATCGATTCGCACCCACATTTACGATGAAATTCACCCGGCGGTGTGTGGTCATGGCCATCTCTTCGGCATAGCGCAGATCGGCAAGTGCCTTGTTGGCCGCATTGAACAGAGTCGTCGTCTCGTTTGTGTGTTGCATATTCAGTCCGACAACACCGGTCAGCATAGCCACAGCCGTAATCACAACGATCAGTTCAATGAGCGTGAATCCTCTTTTAGAACGGAGAGAGTTCTTTTTTTTACTGTTTTTCATCTTTACTCTCCTCGAAAAACTGATATCATTTTCTTCCTGTAGATTGGAAACCACTCAAATTTTTTACGGAGAGGGCGTATTAGTATCTCACCCTCTCCGTAAAATGATTAAAACAGACCCGATAAAAATCAATTCGAGATCAATTTTCTAATTTTCAATCTACGCTCATGACCGAGTATCAGATGAACAAGAAACAGCCCCCTCAGCACTGATGGTATATGATCCACCATTTGGACAGACCGGTGTCGAAGGCAAATAGGTCGGTACAAGATCAGAGAGAGTAGTGGTTGGTGTAGCTGCGGCATCTGTTGCTGTATCCACAGCCAATTTGAATTTCACTGCTGTTTCGATGTTCATCATATTGGACCGGCAGGCAGCGACTTTGGCTGCACCCGTCGCACTGATAAACTTTGGAATGGCCACGGCTGCCAGAATACCGATGATGACGATCACGACGATCAGTTCAACCAGTGTAAAACCTTTTTGAAAACGCGTCTTCATAGTTTGATCTCCTTTCATAATGATGTACAAAACGGATGAAATTTTCTTCTCCTAAAACTCATTCTTCCCTGACTCAGTGATTTTTCTACCACCACCTTTCTTACTTTCTTTTCTTTCTGAATGATATAAATCCTGTTATTAAATACAATTTGAAAATCTTCTGATTACTGCATCACACCCACCATATTCCACATAGGCAGAAAAATGCCCAATGCCAGTACAACCACTGCCCCTGCCATCACGACCGTAAGCAGAGGTTCGATCATCGAAGTTAATCCTTTGATTGCGTATTCCACTTCCATATCATAATGATTCGCAATGCTTTTCAGCATATCATCCAATGAACCGGACTGCTCGCCAATGGAAATCATACGAATGACCATGGGAGGAAACAGATCGTACTTTTTCATGGAGCCTGCAATACCCCCTCCCTTTTCAACACCCACTGCCACATTTCTGATACTCTTTTCGATCACTGTATTTCCAACGGCGGTTGAAACGGTCGTGAGTGTTTGAAGAATAGGCAGACCGCTTCGGTTCAGCGTTTCGAACATCTTCGTAAAACGGGCCATAGCACTCTTGGATGCCAGGGGACCAATAAGAGGAATTTTCATGATAAAACCGTCCCACCAGAACCGTCCTTGTTTGGTCTTGATAAATACATTAAGCCCGACAATACTCCCTAGGGCAACTATAAAAATCAGGATCACATTTTTCTGGACAAAATGACTCGTTCCCAGGAGGATCTTGGTCGGCAGGGGCAGTTCCATATTCATGCTGTCAAAAATCGTGGCAAACTTGGGAACGACCATCGACATGATCACGATAAACGCAGCCACCATTGCACAAATCACAAAAGTCGGATACCGCATGGCCGATTTCACTTTTTTACTGGTTTCCTCATCATGCTTCAAAACAGCTGCCATTCTTTCTAAAACCTCATCCAGCGCACCACTCATTTCACCGGCATATACCGAGTTGACATAAAGTTTTGAGAAGACCTTTGGGTGCTTGTCCAATGCCTGGGAAAAACTTTTCCCGGACATTACATCCACATAGACTTGATTCAGTACATCCCCCATCATTTTGCTGCTCTGGGAACTGAGCGCTTCCAAAGCCGTGAGCATGGGAACGCCGGCGCGCAACAGTGTAACCAGTTCACGTGTAAAAAGAATGATTTCATCGGACTTGATTTTTTTTGAAAAAAAACCGCTGCTTTCCGATTTTTCTTCTTTTCTTATCTTGATTGAAACCGGTCGGTATCCCTTATGGTAAATTTCCTTGGAGACGGTCTGTTCGTTGGCCGCTTCCAATACTTCAGTAACGACTTCGCCGGTCGGGGTCACAGCTTTGTATTCATAAGATGGCATAATTTTGTTTATCCCTTGTTCTATTTATACAATATTCGTTACTCTAAGCACTTCATCGATGGTTGTAATTCCCTTGAAAACCTTTGCCCATCCATCATGGGCCAAGGGACGCATTCCTTCCTGCATGGCTACTTTCCGTATTTCATCTGCAGGAGCATCTTTCAGAACACATGCACGAATGCGTTCACTCATCTGAATCACTTCCATGATGGCCATTCGTCCCTGATAGCCCGTCTCCCGGCAGTGTTTGCAGCCGGTTCCGTGAAAGAATTTGATCGAATCCATATTTTCGATACCAAAACTTTCGAAAACATCTTTCGGTATTTGATAATTCGGTTTATACTCTGTTTTACATTCCGGACAAATTTTCCTGACGAGACGCTGGGCCATAATGCCGAGTACTGCGGAAGAAACAAGAAACGGTTCGATTTCCATTTCTGCCAACCGGGTAATACCACCTGCTGCATCGTTGGTATGCAATGTGGAAAGAACCAAGTGACCGGTCAGTGCCGCCTGCACAGCAATATTGGCTGTCTCCGTATCGCGAATTTCTCCGACCAGAACAATGTCCGGATCCTGCCGTAAAATAGCACGCAATCCCTTGGCGAAAGTCATTCCCGCTTTGACGTTGACCTGGGATTGTCGGATTCGCGGTAATCGAAATTCGACAGGATCTTCGAGCGTGATGATATTTTTTTCTACAGCGTCAAGACCGTTTAGTGCAGCGTAGAGAGTGGTTGTCTTGCCGCTTCCGGTAGGACCGGTCACAAGTATGATGCCGTATGAATTGCTGAGAAGCGACTTGATCGTGTTCAAAACGTCTTCTTCATATCCGAGATTGTCCAGCTGCATCAACGCTGCGCTTTTGTCCAGAACTCGAAGCACGAGGTTCTCACCGTTCACCGAAGGAAGTGTGGAAACTCGAATATCGATCTGTCTCCCGTCTTTCAATTTTAAACGAAGCTGTCCATCTTGTGGTATTCGGTGTTCCGCAATGTCAAGATTGGACAGAATTTTGATTCTTGAAATAATTGCCGACTGTAAATTTTTAGGCAGTTGAAACGATTCGTGTAAAATCCCATCCTGACGAAACCGAACCCGAACCTCTGTTTCTTCGGGATTGATATGCACATCAGAGGCCCCTTCGATAATCGCCTGGGTTAATATCATATTCGCCATTTTTACGACAGGAGCTTCCTCGGCCAGTCGTTCAAGGTCTTGAATGGATTCATGAACTTCCTCGGTTTTTTCCTCTTCCGATTCAATGACCTCCAAAATATCCTGTATCTCTTCATTTGAGACGTTTACCGACGACTCGGATGGTTTTCCGTAATAACGATCAATGGCCGATTCAACTGCTTCGCGGGAAGAAAGTGCCGGAGAAATTTCAAGCTGGGTGATACGGGTCACCTTGTCTATTGCTTTCACATCCTTGGGATCTGTCATCGCCAAAAGAAGCGTGCTGTCGATTTTGAATAATGGGAAGAAATTAAACTGCCTGGCAATATCTCCGGGAATCAGTTCGAGTACTTCGGGATCGATTTCATAATTTTTCAGATCAATATAGGGAACATGCAAAATGGATGCTTTCGTTTCCAAAATAACTTCTTCTGTGGCCAAATCGGATTCCAAAAGAAGGTCTTCAAAAGACATATGAGCTTTCCCGTTTTTGATTTGCGCAAGAATCGTTTTTGCTTGTTGAAGCGTGAGAATTTTTCGCTCCACCAGCGCTCTGGCCAGCGCACGATCGCTATCACTTTTTTGAGTCGTCACCTTCGCGACTGTTTTTACGGGATCAGGCATCAAGATACCTTCTTACCACATCCAAAACCTGCGGATAGCGGAATGGTTTGTACAGAAATTCATTGGCACCGACCTGCTGCCCCATTTTCCGCTCTCCTTCGGTTGCACGTGAAGTCAATACGATAATAGGAATGTCTTTAAAGCGTTTGTCAAACTTTAACAGTCTTGCCACCTTAAATCCGTCTAACATCGGCATTAAAATATCAAGAATAATCAAATCCGGACGATTGGTTTTTACTTCCTGCAGCGCTTCCAGTCCGTGAGAAGCCACTCGAACATGGTATCCTTCTCTTTCCAATGGTTCTCTAAGAATCTTAACAATCAAAGGATCATCGTCTACGACCAATATCTGCTTTCTTCCATTGGTTTCTAAAGTATCGCCTTGCAAAGTATCGACTACAAGTGTATCCTTTACTTCATCCTGAATTTCCATCACCGGGCTGTACCTCCAGCCTCTGGTGCATCTCTGTTTATCCGAAAAGTCCTAAGTAACTGTTAATAATGAATTCACCAAACAGAAGATGCACGAGAGTGCCTATTGCAATAAACGGACCAAATGGGATCATATCTCCAATACGAATTTTTTTAAAAATGATTCCGTAAAAAATAAACAGCGATGCTGCCAAAACTCCGTAAAATAAACATAATGCAGTGTTCGGGAATCCTACGTAAACACCTATCATAACAAGGAGTTTCAAATCCCCCATTCCCATACTTTCCTTACGAAAAAGCAATTTGCCAAAAAGCGAAATCGTTAAAATTAAAAAGCCCCCGAACAATGCTCCCAATACTGCCATGTACCATATTTCAATTTGTAACCCTACTACGAGAATCAAACCCAAAATGAAAGCGGGGATCGTCAATCGATTTAATATCAATCCATTATCGATATCGATAAAACTGATCGGAATTAAAAAAAGAACCAAGACGCCATATGCGATGATTTGAACTGACCATCCATATCTCAGCGATATCGAAACGAGACATAGTGCTGTTAACAATTCAACGGCAGGATAGCGCCATGAGATAGAGGCATGACAGGAGCGGCATCGTCCTTTCAGCAAGAGATAACTCAGCACTGGAATATTGTCATAGAATTTGATGGGCCGACCACAGGAGGTACAGTGCGATCCTGGCCGAACAATCGAAAGACCTCTCGGCATTCTGTAAATCAGAACATTAAAAAAACTGCCGAAAATCAAACCTAAGGTGCCCGCTACGATCATTTCTATCACCATCATTATTTTATCTCAAAAATAACATCCGTTTTGTCTTTGCAAATTGATTTTGCCGAACGCGATAGAGATAAACACCACTTGCTACGATATTGCCGCTTTCGTTTCTTCCATCCCAAACCACTGTATTCTCAGTTGCGCTGGGAAAATATTCATCGACCAGCACCCGAATTGTCTGTCCCAGAATATTGTATACGGTCAGTGTCACATGACCTGGCTTGTTCACCGAAAATTTAATGGAGGTCTCCGGATTGAAAGGATTGGGATAATTCTGTGCGAGATCGAATTTATCAGGAACCAGACCTGCATATTCCGAGCCGTCGCCGTTACCCAGGGGACGAATGATCACCAGATACATATTGTCGTCACTCGAACCGCAGTTACCGCCAAGAGCAACTTCCCCCTCTTCGTATTCTTTATAGAGAACGTCGAATTTCTTGCCGCGGGAATCTACAATTTGCTCATCCATCACTTCCCAATCGATCAACCACTTGGACAGGGAAGCAATCTGCGTATCGTACCCAATATAGATTACGGCCGGCTGATTCAGATAGAATTGAAGAAAATCCGTATCACGGTTGATCTTGTCGTCATTCGCAGTCTGAATCCACATCAAATCTTTTAAGGTATCCGGAATCGAGGAAAGCGTGTAATCTCTGTCGATATAGTAGACATCTCCCACTTTGATATAATTAATCTGATACGCACTTTTGTTCAGATTGGCCAGAACTGCCCTGCTCCCCTTGTGCGGAACGATAAATACGAGATACATGTCGTCGTCCATTGTTCCGTAATTGGCACCCAAGACAACCTGCCCTTCACTAACTTCTTCTGAAAAAAAACAATAAATATTGGATCTTGAATCGACCATTTGTTCCCCGGTAGCAGTCCATTGTTGAAGCCATTCGGGTATCTGTAAAATATTTTTATCATAGGCAACATAGACTGTCGCCTCTCCCCGCAACTGAAAGGACAGGAAATTTCCACCTGTAATGGCCTTGTCGTCGTTGGCTGTCATAATCTGAATCGCACCTTGAATTGCCTGGGGCGCTTGATCGACCGTGTAATTCCGATCGATATATCCTGCATCTCCCAACCGAAATGTGCCGAATCGATATCTGGCCTGACTGAGACCGCTCACAGATGCCCATTCGGACAGAAGGTAATCCACACCATTTCCAGAAGCCATGATGTTGGGTTGTGAAGCCCTGTCCGAAATATTGGATACCTGAATTTGATAGGCTTTTCCTCTCCTGTGCTGTGTCGTTGTCAAATGAACACGGACGCCATTCGAATCAAGCTTAGCCGACTGAACTTCGATGCTGTCGGATATCGCATAATTGTTTTTATTCTCGGCGCTCGTTTTTTCGAGCTGTTCGCTAAAAATCAAATCCACGAGAACCGGTGATAAAATTTCTACTCGTACCAGAACAGGAGGCGTATTGTCCGCCGAGCTGCCAGAACTCTCCATTTTATAAGTAAACCAAGTATCCGGACTAATTACATTGGGTACGATTGCTTTATCTTTAACATTCTGCACATTGATACTGTAGCTGACATTCGGACGGTGGTCGCTTGTGGACAGATAGACATTTTTATTATTGCTCGGATCCAGTACGGCTTCATAAACCTCAACACCAGATTCAATATAATAATTTTTTCTATCCTGTGCCGATGTCTTTTCAAGCGCTTCGTCAAACCGCAACTCCAGTGCATTGGCACCCTGAAGTTTGGCGGAAAGTAATTTGGGTCTTGTCGTATCCGGGGGTGTGTATGTATAAGTCTTCTCAATAGTCTGCTTCAACATATTAGGTATAGGAGCCCGGTCCGTGATTCCAGAAACCGCGATGGTATAAGTCACTCCGCTCTGATGTGCATCGGTCTCCAAAAGAACTTCAGTCAGTGAAGCCCGCAAATAGGCAGTGTTTACTTTGACACTCGGCGTAATCGTATAATTCGCCACATTCTCTGCACTTGTTCTTGAAAGCGGTTCATTAAAAACAATAGATAAAGACATGTACGTCTGTAATTTTGCCGTCACCAATTCCGGCGCCACTGTGTCCGGAGGCAGGTATGTATAAGTGCAGCTGTTATTGGATGCTTTTATTGTATTGGGAGTAAATGCCCTGTCTTGAATATTATTAATAGTAATTTTATATGTTTGTGCCTCATGAGCAGCCGTGGTTAACCATACAGTCTTCAAAGTAGCATCCAGTGTCGCCATCAGAATATTGACCGGCGGAGCAATGACATAGTTCGTTTTTTCCCTGGCTTCAGTATCGCCAATGGGCTCGCTAAAAGTTAATTCCAGTAGTTGATTGGTTTGCAGTTTTGCTGATATCAATGCCGGACTGATGGTATCCACAGGACTCCAGGTATACTTCTGCTTTGTATAGGCAGCGATGGGATTTTTATTCATTGAAGCGTCTTTAATTCCATTCACGGTCAGCTCATATTCTCCTGCAGCATGCGGAGAGGTCTCAAGAACAACCTGCCCTTCGGAAGAGGAAAGAAAGATATTATGAATTTGGATATTATTATTAATGAAATAATTGCTCTTTTCACGCGCACTCGTCGAATCTAATGGTTCATTGAAAGTAACCACCAGCATCTGATCCGTATGAAGAGTTGCGGAAACAATTTTGGGAGCGACATTATCCTCGGGCAGATAATTGTATTGCAAATAGGTGTTGGGTAAAATCGCATTCTTGGCCTGAGATCCATCCTGAATATTTTTCACCAGAAGAGTATAGCCTCCGATTTGATGAACGGTGGTCTGCAAAATAACATTGGTCATTTCGACATCAAGAATAGCCCGTACAACTTTCACACCATTGCTGATGGAATAATTCGATGTATCTTCTGCGGAAACCCGATCCAGTGCTTCACTGAATTTGAGTTTTAGCATGGTTGTGTTTAAAAAATCGACACTGAGAAGAACCGGCCTTGTCGTATCGGCAGGCGCATAGGTATACTCATATTTATTCTCGGAACCGATCGTGTTGGGAGTCACCGAAAGATCTCTGACACCTGTCACAGTCACTGTATAACTTCCCTGTTGATGTACCGAGGTTTCTAGAAAGACCTGCATATGGGATTGACTGATACTTACATTGTAGACGGTAATTCCTTTTGAAATACTATAATGGCTTTTATCGAGCGCCGAATTCCCATCCAGGGCTTCGCTAAAAGAAAGTTCCAACATCTGCGCTCCGTGAAGTTCCGCTATGATCAGTTTAGGTGGAATATGATCGACCTCACCGCAAATATAGGTTCGCTGTGTATTTTGCTGAATCGTATTTGCCGGAGTGGCGATATCCTTGACATTGTTCACTGTAAGAGTATACTCCATGCCGTGCTCATGCGTCCCAGTCTTGATAAATACTTTTTTCAATGAAGCATCAATACTCGCTTCGATAATCGAAACAGTGGGGGTAATGGTATAACAGGCCATATTGGTAGCAGAAGCCTGCTCGAGCGGTTCACTGAATTCCAGTTCGAGAAAACTGTCACCTTGCAGTTTCACATTTACGAGTGTGGGAGGAGTCGTATCCATTGAAGGATAATCATATTCTTTTGTGCCCGATACAATGGCATTGGGAACAGCCGCTTTGTCAAAAACATTGGTCACATTGACTGTGTAGGTCACTCCCTGCTGATGATCTCCGGTGGACAGATATACCCGATTCAGTGAATCTCCGACAAGAGTCGCGGTCTGTACGGTAACAGATGGCGTAATCGTATAATTACTTTCAGTTTCACTGGAAGTACGATCCAGAGACTCGCTGAAGAAAAGTTCCACGACATTGGCGCCGTGAAGAATGGCATTCGTCAATACGGGAGGAGTAATATCGGGAGGATTGTACGAATAATCCACATAAGAATTGGTCTGTATTGTATTGGGAATTTCTGCCCGGTCTTTGATATTACTGACTGTGAGACGATAAGCACCGGCAGTATGGGATTGTGTGGTTACCAGAAGAACGATCATTCTTGTTACATCCAGAGAAGCACTCTCTATGGAAAGAGTGGGACTGATCGTATAATTACTGACATTCGTCGCACTTGTTTCATCCAAAGGTTCACTGAATGTCACACGCAGCAAATTGCCGCTCGTTACTTCCGCGCTCACGAGTTGCGGAGGCGTTTGGTCAGGAGGCGTATACACATATTCCTTGTGCTGCGGAGTTGAGATCAGATTGGGAGGATTTTCATCATCACCAATATTGTTAACTGTAACAACATAGGTTCCACCTGAATGTGCCGCGGTAGTCAATGTGACAACTGTTCGGCCTGCATCCAAACTGGCCTGTGTAATGTTCACGGATGGCGAGATCGAATAGTTTTGGATATTCTCTGCTGAGGTCTGATCGAGTTGTTCGCTAAACTCCAATTCCAGTTCAGTAACACTGTTGAGCCTTGCTGCAATCAAATTGGGCGGAGTCGTATCCTCCGAGATCCATTGATACTTTTTCTGGCTGTTGGCCGTAATCGTATTCCCTGCTCCATCCTGTACATTGTTCACAGTCAGCGTATATTCGACACCGGAAGTATGCTCGGCTGTATTGATCGTGATCTTTGTAAAGGTCTGATCGATACTGAGAAAATTGATCGCGACAGAAGGAGAAATGCTGTAGTTTGCCGTCTGAAGTGCCGTGGTTTGATTCAACGGCTCACTGAATGTAACCAGGAGAAAATCACGCGTTTTTAATTCTGCACTGACTATCGCGGGCGGTGTTTCATCCGTTCCCTGCCATGTATAATTGACCTGAGTCTGATCCATCGTGTTGGGGACAGTGGCTCTGTCTCTCACATTGGAGACAGTAAGTGTATGCGTGCCATTGTTATGCTGGGTTGTCGTAAGATAGACAATCGACGGATCGGAATCGAGTTCAGCGCTTTGCACAATGATTTCATCACCATTATCAATCTGGTAATTGGTGATCAACTCTGCGGACAGTTCCTCGACCGGTTCACTAAATTCTACTCGAATTTGGTCACTCTGCTCACAAACAACATCGACCACGACTGGTTTATCAGTATCAGCAACTTGATATACAACTTCTTCAGAATAATCACTTTCGTTCCAGTTTTCATCATAAGCAGTCACAGCAAAATAGTAGGTCGTACCGATTTCAAGACCATGGACCACATACTCCGTCACATTACCGACATCAACAAGGTTAGTATAATTCATAGATTGGGTTCCGTAATAGACCTGATAACCGGCCAGATCGGGTTCGGTATTGCTGTTCCACGACACTGAGACGGAAGCGCTGTGCAGGAAAACCGGAATGAGCAAAAACAACAGGATTGACAGTATCCGGCTATTTGGTTTTAAATATTTCATTATGCTATACATCGATTTCCTCTCTGGATATATTCAAAAACCTGTTTACTCATTTTTATCTGTCATTAAATAGACCTGGGCCTTTATGACTATTCTCAGTCAACAGGCTTTTAAGCAAACTGCATACCATAGGGAAACCATACTGCATAAGCTATTGTAATTATAATAATTATAAATTTGTTCTTTATCGATAATTGGAAGTTTAAGGAAAAACTTTCCTACCTTCGCATTGAACCTTTTTCCCTTAAAAAATGCGGAGCATGATGTAAAGCTGCGAAACCTTTCTTGACTTTTATTTTTTAATAAATTAAATTGTAAACTGGAACTAAATCCGATTGCCATTGTTCAAATTCAAGGTTCAGTAAATAACAAGGATATTCATGAAATCTAAATCTCTTCTCAGTTTTATTGTGATGCTTGGATTGTTCGTTATTTTTTTTGAATGTGGAAAGAACAGTAAGAATCCGGTCGGATCAAAATATCTTGAACCCCGCGGGTCAGAAAAAGACACTACCTTCACCGCCTCCCCCCTGGATACATTTTATCATAAAGATATTGAATGCGGTACCTCTTCCTATCTGTATCTGGGTGAAACCGAATACGTTAAAGCCAAAACACTGATATGGTTTTCAGACTTTCCTGACAGCGGTATTGTGGATAGTGCAGTGGTCACATTGACACCGTATGAAATTATCGGTTCGTCAATCGGGTCGTTTACTGCGTCGGTTTATCCTATAAAAAATGACTGGGATGAATACGAAACCACCTGGGAAACCTTTGAACACGATCAGGTCGGAGGAGAGATCTCAACTTTCGAACTCGATGCAGCTGAAATCGAGGCCAATCTCGATTCGCTTGAAATCACTTTTCGGCTTCCAGTGGCAACTGTTCAATCCTGGATGGACACGGCCACTGCGGATGACAATTATGGAATATGCATCTCGTACAGTATCTCGGATTTTGTTGTGGGATTTGATAGCCGGGCATTGACCGATGGGCCCCAATTGGACCTGTATGTCTCCCAGGATACGACCCAGCTCCACGAGACCATCTCTCCAAAACAGGACACGTTTATTGCCACTTCCCTGCAGACCGAACGTTCCGACCGTATTTTTATCACAAATGGTTCCGCGCTTCGATCCTTTCTCGATTTTGACGTCACCTCCATTCAGGAAGACGCTACGATAAACAGGGCTCTGATCGTTTTGCATGTCGATACGCTTCTCTCTGTCCCAGACAACAGCACCTCTTTTTATATCTATGCGTATCCGATTAATAACAGTGTCACATGGCCCATTTCATCCGTCGAACTGGATTCGACGCTTTCCGCAACGGGAACAGTGAGCGGAGATTCCGCTACATTCAACATCACAACGATCGTGCAAAATTGGACATCCGGAAAATCCGAAAATCACGGTCTCCTATTGAAAGGAAGCAGCGAAGTGTACAATCTTCATCAAAGAGCATTTTTCAGCACGGAATCCGATTCTCTTTTAAGGCCAAGTCTGGAAGTATACTATACCTTACCGCCATCAAGCCGACTTTAAAAACAAAGCATTGGATTATTTGGAGAATCAGCATGAAACGCATCACCGAGTTTTTTTTCATTCTAGTTATTCTTTTACTGTTTTCCTCCTCAATTAAGGGTGGAAGCGTCCTTTCATCATACGGTGTAGGCATTCCTTTTGCGTTTCCAAACGCCAGAGCCATGGGCATGGGGGGCGTGACAATCGCTGTTCCTTCCCGATACGCGGTACCCCGACTGAATCCGGCCGGTTTGCAGCAAATGCAGAAAACCATATTGAGCCTGCAGTATTTTTATGAACAGAACAAATACAAAGATGAATCAGAAAAAGCAACTTCACAATACGCCAATTTCGATGGCTTCACATTTGTTTTGCCTGTTGGAAAAGAATTGGGATTTTCGGCTTCGCTGAGACCGTATACTCGTGTCGATTACTATCTCAGTTTTCAGCAGGAACAATCGGAAGAACTCTTTATAAAATCTGTCCAGGGCATTGGAGGATTGAACACCTTTTCTTTTTCATTGTTTTACGGGATTGTTCCAAAGGTCGCACTCGGATTTTCCGGCGATTATATATTTGGAAAAATCAAGGAAAACTGGAAAGTTACCTATGAAAACGCAGATTTTGTCACGACAAGTGATCTGCTTTCGACAAAGAGCAGCGGTTATGGTTGGACCGCAGGTATTTTGATTCGTCCGATTTCTTCCCTGCAGGTAGGAGCCGTATATCGGTCCGGGACCAAATTGGACAGTAAAACCAATACCTATTATGAATACACGACAACTGCATTGACACATCGTGGCTCGATCCACTTGCCCTCTTCCTGGGGAGCAGGAATTTCCTGCGGAATCGGTCAAATCGGATTGATCGGTCTGGATTTTTATAAACAGGACTGGTCACAATTAAAAATCAACGATCAAAAGATACGACAAATCCGGAATACCTACCAAATCGCTCTCGGTACAGAGCTTCATCTTTCTGAAAATCCTTTTGATTTGTATTTAAAACGGATGAGTTATCGTCTGGGCATCTGCTACCAACCTTTCCTTGTTAATGATATCAAAGAGCAACCAATAACGGAAAAATGGCTGACGCTTGGTATCGGATTCCCGTTGCTCATGAACATTTCTCAGGTGGACCTGGCTCTAGGATTCGGGCAACGCGGTTCTCTGACTCAAAACGGACTTTCAGAGAATTTATTCAGAATCACGCTTTCATTTTCCGGTAGCGAAAAATGGTTCCGTCGCAACCATTGATCGAAATTAAATTCTCTACATTCGATTTCCTTCCTGTACAATTTGCCCGGATTGCGAACAAATGAGTGGCAATTTTAAAATTTTTCTTGATTTTAGGTCATAGATTTTTTAAAATTAAACTTCGATTAATAATACGATTTTCATTTTAAAGGAGGAAGACAAGTGAATTTAAAACAAAGGCATCTTACTGTCTATGTCATCTTGCTGCTTGCCATTTCCGTTGCCATGATGTATCTCATCGGATGTGCCGGAACGCAACCTAGACAATTGACTGCGGAACAGCAAAAAGCCATCGATGATTCTTTGCGACAGGTGCACGAGCACAAAATCAATTTGAATTTAAGTCTGGGATACGAACGCTACAAACAACAATCCTGGGAAAAAGCCAAAACATTCTTTTTAAAAGCATCCGAACTGGATACTTCGGGAATCAAAGCCAAATATCTTTATCAGTGGCTTGGAACCTGTTTTGCCATGCTCAATCAACCCGACAGTGCCGAATGGGCTTACAACCGAGGTATCGATTTTGCTCCTGATCATGCCTATTTTTATACCGCCCTCATTCATTTATACAAAATTCAGGGTCGATTCGACGAAGGACTCAAACTGGCCCAGACACTCATCGAACTACAGCCCGATTCGGCTTCCAGTTATAAAATAAAAGGGGAACTTTACAGGCTGAATCAGGACATTGAAGAGGCAATCGCGGCATACAACCAAGCTTTGGAATTGAATCCAAAAGATCAGGAAACCCAGCAGATATTAAGCGATCTCTACAAACAAAGAGGGGATATTACCGAATTGATCGGTACGCTGGAAAAAGTCGTCGAACAGACACCGGACAACATAGACAAACGAATCGAACTGGCAAAAGCATACTCCCAGGTTGGAGAATATGCAAAAGCGGTCGAACAACTCAAATTTGTCATATCGAAAAAACCGGATAATATTTCTGCGCTGGAACTTATCGGAGATGCTTATCAAAATTTAAAACAATACAGCAATGCCATTTCAACATATAAGAAAATTCTGGCTATCTATCCAGATGATAAAAAGAATCTGTGCAACCTGGCCATGAGCTATTCTTCTGCGGGACAATATACAACTGCCCTAATTCAGATTCAAAAAGCGCTCTCCAGCGATCCCAATTACGGTCTTGCCTATTTGACAAGAGGAATGGTCTACGAAAATGCTGCGGACAAATGTGTGGAAAAAAGAGACGGCAAAATTTCTTTTGACGACAAGCTCGTTTATAAAATGGCCTATGATGAATATCAAAAAGCGAAAAATGATATTCAATGGAAATTCGATGCAAACAAACGTATCGAATATGTGTCATCAAGCATACCCAAAAAAGAAGATTATTTCATGCATAAAAACCAGACCAAACCCCGCGGCGAGTGTTATAACTGGATTCATTAAAGGATGCATCATTCATGAGCATTGCAATCGGCTCTGACCATGCAGGTTATCAATTAAAGGAACGAATAAAAAAGTATCTCGATCAGTCCCATATCCCGTATCGAGATTTCGGTGCCCATTCAACAAAATCGGTCGATTATCCGGATATAGCGATCCAGGTCGCAAAAGTTGTTTCGGAAAATAAAGCGGAACGCGGCATCCTGATCTGTCATACGGGAATAGGCATGTCTCTTGTCGCCAACAAGGTCCCGCATATTCGGGCAGCGCTTTGCATTTCGGCAGAAATCGCCAAACTCGCAAGAGTGCATAACGATGCCAACCTACTCGTACTGGGAAACCTTGAAACCGATCCCCGACATGTCGATGAAATTGTAAGAACCTTTCTTGAGACCCCCTTCGAAAACGGCGGACGGCATGAGAGAAGAGTCAAAAAGATACACGACTTGACCGGTGTTTAATTTGCACCAAAAAATGATAACGAAATTCTGGGCCAAATGGGACTAATGTCTCATTTGGCGCATTATATTTATAAACGCTTATGATGAGAGGAATAATTTTGGAAAATTTGAAAAAACTCGATCCGAAAATTTACAGAGCAATTCAATCGGAAATGACGCGTCAAAACGATAAGATTGAATTGATTGCCTCTGAAAATTTTGTGAGCACAGCTGTTCTCGAAGCAATGGGAAGCGTCATGACCAATAAATATGCGGAAGGTTATCCGGATCACCGGTACTACGGCGGCTGTGAATTTGTCGATCAGGCAGAAAACTTGGCAAGAGAAAGAGCAAAACAACTTTTCAAGTGCGATTATGCCAATGTTCAACCGCATGCCGGTTCCCAGGCGAACATGGCGGCTTATATGACTTTTATTGAACCCGGAGACACGGTACTGGGAATGAATCTGGCCCACGGGGGACATTTGACTCACGGCAGTCCTGTGAATTTTTCGGGTCAACTCTACCATTTCGTTTCTTACGGAGTGAAACAGGAAACCGGTACGATCGATTACGATCAGGCGTATCGAATCGCACAGGAGCACAAACCCAAACTGATTGTTACCGGCGCTAGCGCCTACCCTCGTTTTATCGATTTCGAAAAATTTAGAGAAATCGCCGATAAAACCGGAGCCTATCTCATGGCCGATATTGCTCATCCGGCCGGTTTGGTGGCTGTCGGTCTTCATCCGAATCCTCTTCCCCACTGTGATGTGGTAACGACCACAACACACAAAACACTTCGCGGACCCCGCGGAGGAATGATTCTTATAGGAAAGGATAAGGAAAACCCAATGGGAATCCGGGCACCTAAAACCGGACGTACCAAAATGCTGTCCGAAGTCATCGACAGCAAAGTCATGCCGGGCATGCAAGGCGGCCCCCTGATGCATGTCATCGCGGCAAAAGCAGTAGGATTTCTCGAAAATCTGCAGCCGTCGTACAAAACCTATTGTGAACAAATTATTAAAAATGCCAAAACATTGGCCGATAAATTACTTTCGTACGGATATCAGCTCGTGTCTGGCGGTACGGACAATCATTTGATACTTCTGGATCTCTCATCCAAGGAAATTACAGGCAAAGCCGCCGAAAAAGCACTGGAACGGGCAGGCATAACCGTCAATAAGAATATGGTGCCCTTTGATCAAAAAAGTCCTCTCGTCACCAGCGGGATTCGTATCGGAACGCCTGCCATGACCACAAGAGGCATGAAAGAAAACGAAATGTTCCTGATCGCGGAGTTGATCCATCGTACATTGTCTGACATTGAAAATGAAAATGTGATATCGGATGTCAATTATGAAGTGGTTGAATTGTGTGGACATTTCCCGATTTATAAGGAACTTCGATAAACGATTATTCCTGGATAGAAAGTAAAATGGATGCCCCAATAAAACAATCGCGCCCTTCGTGGGACGATTACTTTCTGGAAATTGCCAATCTCGTCGCGACACGCTCGACCTGTTTAAGGCGAAAAGTGGGTGCTGTTATTGTCAAGGACAAACGCATTCTCGCAACGGGATACAATGGTGCCCCTCAGGGGCTTCCCCACTGTCTGGATATCGGTTGCCTGCGTGAAAAATTGAACATCCCGCGCGGGGAACGGCATGAACTGTGTCGGGGCATCCACGCCGAACAAAACGCCATCATTCAGGCAGCCACTTCGGGAACCAATATTGAGGGTAGCATTCTTTATTCCACACATTTTCCCTGTTCACTCTGTATGAAGATGATTATCAATTCCGGAATTCGAAAAATATTCTATCTCGAAGGTTACCCGGACGATCTTGCCAAGACACTGAGCGGGGAAGCCAATCTAAAAATGATCCAGCTAAAATTGAGCAAGGACGAATCCAATTGAGATGCCCTTTCTGCGGCCGAAGCGACGATAAAGTGATTGATACCCGGTCCCGAAATAACGATAAAGTAATTCGCCGTCGGCGTCAATGCTTAAACTGCGGAAAGCGATTCATCACGGTTGAAGAAATCGAAAACAAAACGATTTCGGTTATCAAAGCAGATGGACGGAGAGAACCTTACGATCGGGAAAAAATAATGCGAGGCATTCAAATCGCCTGCATCAAGCGTCCGGTTTCCATTGATCAGATCGAATCATTGGTGGAAAAAATAGAATCGAAGATCGAATCTGATTTTGTAAAAGAGATAGAAAGCAGAAAAATCGGAGAACTCGTATCCAAATATTTAAAGAAACTGGATGAAGTTGCATACGTGCGTTTTACGTCTGTTTATCGAAAATTTGAAGACAAAGAAGAATTCCTGAAAGAACTCAAACAACTGGGAAAAAAATGACAAGGGAACGTTTTCCCTTCGCCTAATACGTAACGGAGCGTGAATGGCATTCAATAAAACTTTTAAAGGAGGAGCGCATCCTCCAGAAAATAAACGGAGCACAGAACGAAATGCCATTGAGAACTGTCCCAACCCAGAAAAAGTCATCATCCCTCTTCAACAGCATATCGGAAGTCCACCGGAACTTGTCATTGAAAAAGGTGCGGAGGTCAAAACTGGACAGATACTTGCAAAGGCGACCCAGTTTGTTTCTGTACCGGTGCATGCGACGATTTCCGGAACTGTCGCTGCAATTGAAAAGTATCCCCACCCGCTTGGAACGAACCTGCTTTCCATCATTATAGAAAGTGACGGCAACGATACCTGGACAAATACAATCAAACACAATCCCGACTATTTCGATCTTCCCGTCGATGAGATGAAAAACCGGATTCAACAAGCGGGCATTGCAGGTATGGGAGGAGCAGCATTTCCGACCCATGTCAAATTGTCTCCTCCTCCTGAAAAACCAATTGAAATATTATTTCTCAACGGCGTGGAATGTGAGCCTTACCTGACTGCGGATCATCGTCTCATGCTGGAACATCCGGATGCAATTCTCAGTGGACTGCGTATTTTAATGAAAATTCTGAACGCGAAACGGGCAATTATCGGAATCGAGAAAAACAAACCAGATGCGATTCGCCTGTTCCAGAAAAAAACCAAGTCCAGAAAAAAAATATCGGTACTGCCATTGGAGGTCAAATATCCACAGGGCGCGGAAAAACAACTCATCTATGCGGCTACGGGACGTGTCATTCCTTCCGGCGGTCTTCCTATGGATGTTGGATGTCTTGTACTGAATGTGGGAACCGTCTTCGCCATTTACGAAGCTGTCTCATCGAACAAACCGCTGATCGAAAGGGTCATTACAGTATCCGGACCTGGCATTAACAAACCCAAGAATCTCCGCGTTCGTATCGGAACACCTTTCAAATCCCTCATCGAATACTGCGGAGGATATACAAATATTTCGGCGAAATTGATCAACGGCGGTCCAATGATGGGAATCGCTCAATATACCGACGAAGTTCCCGTGATTAAGGGCACTTCGGGAATACTGGTATTGGATAAAAAAACGGCCTCACATCGTGAAGAACATCCCTGCATTCGCTGTGCACGATGTGTCGATACCTGTCCCATGAAGCTGATGCCGACTGAACTGGCTTCGCTCGTCAAACATGAAAAATATGATCAGACTGCACGTATCGGATTATACGATTGCATTGAATGCGGGACTTGCGCATTTGTCTGTCCTGCGAATATTCAACTCGTACACTACATCAAACTCGGGAAAGCCATTTTAAATGAGAAACAAAAAGAAGTGGAACAATCGGCATGAACGAAGGAGCATCTCGAATGACAGATAAATTTTTTCTTTCTTCTTCGCCCCATATTAAAGACAAGGACTCGATACCGAAAATCATGCATTCTGTCATTGTGGCGCTTGTTCCCGCAGGAATCGGTGCTGTCTATTTCTTCGGAATTCAGGCGTTGTGGGTCATTCTGATCGCCTCGGCCGCATCCATTGTGACCGAACTTCTCTGTCAGTTGATCATGAAACGGCCCGTCACCATTTTGGATGGAAGCGCCTGGCTCACTGGCATCCTGCTTGCATATAATCTTCCTTCGGATGTTCCGCTGTGGCTTCCCGCGATCGGTGCATTTTGCGGGATTCTTATAGGCAAACAACTTTTCGGCGGCCTCGGTTACAATCCGATGAATCCTGCCCTGATCGGCCGCGCCTTTCTCATGGCCTCCTGGCCGACTTACATGACCGTTTTTCGTGTCATTCCCAGAAATGGCACGCTCTCTGGAATCGATATCGTCACTTCCGCCACACCCCTAAATGTGTTTCGCCATGCCCGTGAAATCATCACTCACAGTACATCTTACTCGACGGATCAGGTCATTCAAGCCCAGGATACCATTTCCCAATTGTACAATGCCCAACCGAATCTTTTTTTTGGAAGAATCGGCGGATGTCTCGGTGAAACCTCGGCCTTCCTGCTTCTCATCGGTGCTGTTTTTTTGATGTACAAAAGAATCATCGGCTGGAAAATTCCTTTTTCGTATATTACGACGGTCGGTCTGCTTACATGGCTTTTTGGAGGAACCGATGGGCTCACCACAGGGAATTTTCTATTCCATCTGCTTTCAGGCGGTTTGATTCTGGGAGCATTTTATATGGCTACAGACATGGTCACTTCGCCGGTGACATTCAAGGGTCGGGTTATTTTCGGTATCGGCTGTGGTATCATTACCGTGATTATCCGTCTTTGGGGAGGTTATCCCGAAGGGGTCAGTTATGCGATCTTATTAATGAATCTGACGACCCCTCTCATTGATAAATACACAAGATCCAAAATTTTTGGAGAAAGATAAAATTATGAAAGACATCACCCAATTCGCGGCAACGCTGACTCTCGTGGCTTTGATCACAGCCGGATCTCTTGCCTGGGTAAACAAAATCACAAAACCGAAAATCATCGAACAGCAAAGAAATGAACTCACAAATGCACTTTCTTCGGTTCTGCCGGATTGCGCCTATGGTAGCATCGTTCCCGTTAAAAAAGACGACCATATTTTGTATTATCGGGGATATCTGGATAAAGCACGAACACAACTCGTCGGGTATGCCTTCCTTGCAGAAGGCAAAGGATATTCGAGTACGATCCGTACACTCGTGGGAATCGATACTTCGTGTACCATTTATGCTATAAAAATTCTCTCGCAGCAGGAAACTCCCGGTTTGGGCAGTCTCTGCGAGCAAGTCCGATCCGGTGAATCCAAACCTTGGTGGCAGGTGCAATTTACCGGGAAAATGGCAAAGGGAATCGCTGTAGACAAAGACAAGGGGGAGATCGAATCCATTACCGGAGCCACAATCACATCCCGCGCGATCACCAATTCCATTGCCGAAGGTGTGAACCGGTTATTTGAACATCCGGATTTAAACAATACGAACAAATAGAAACGATTGAGGAAAAAATGTCTGCCGGAAAAGAATTGATCAAAGGTTTGTACAAAGAAAATCCCGTGTTTCGACTGATGCTGGGACTTTGTCCTGTCCTGGCAACTTCGTCTTCAGTAAGCAATGCCATTGGCATGGGAGGATCCGTTATCTTTGTTTTAATTTGTTCCAATGTCATTATTTCACTGATCAAACAATGGATCCCCTCAAAAATCAGAATCCCGATTTTTATCATGATTATCGCCACTTTCGTGACGATTGTGGACCTCGTCATGGCGGGATTTTTCCCGGCGCTGCACAAATCCCTCGGTCTCTATATTCCTCTGATCGTTGTGAACTGTATCATCCTGGGCCGCGCTGAAGCTTTCGCCAGCAAGAATAGTTCAATTTATTCAATTCTGGATGGTTTCGGTATGGGATTCGGTTTTGCGCTCGCGATCGTTACCATTGCCACATTTCGGGAAATCTTGGGGAACGGAACCTGGCTGGGCATGCCTGTTTTGGGTGCAGAATATCAGCCTGCTCTCTTGATGATCCTGCCTCCGGGAGCCTTTTTAACAATTGGAATCCTGATCGGTTTCTTCAATTGGTTCGAACATCGTCGAGCCATTGCTCGGTCATCTCAAACATAAGGAATCAACATGGAAATACACTCGCTTCTCATCATCACAGTCAGTGCCATTTTTATATCGAACTTCGTTCTGACCCGTTTTCTCGGACTTTGCCCCTATATCGGCGTTTCCAACCAGCTTGATTCCGCCATCGGAATGGGCATGGCTGTGATTTTCGTCATGAGTCTGGCTTCCGCGGTCACCTGGACGATTTACAACTTTTTTCTTGTTCCATCGAACTCCAATCTGCTCTTTCGAATTTTCATGCACGGTCAAGGATCTCCTCCCGATTTGAGCTATCTTCGCACGATTAGTTTTATTCTGGTCATTGCAGCACTCGTACAATTTGTCGAAATGGTTGTCCAAAAGATCAGTCCGGGACTCTATCGTTCTCTCGGCATCTATTTGCCTCTGATCACAACCAACTGCGCCGTCCTCGGCGTTTCGATTTTAAACATCGATTCGGAATATAATTTTATGCAAAGTCTCATCAACGGTTTTGCCTCGGGAATAGGGTTCACCCTTGCCCTCGTTCTCATGGCAGGATTGCGGGAAAGACTGGATCTGGCAAACATTCCAAAATCGATGAAAGGTGCACCCATTGCTTTCATCATGGCTGGCTGTATGTCTCTTGCCTTTATGGGTTTTTCTGGTTTAAAAATCGGCTAACTCAATTTTATTCCATCAATGTCTGATGATTCGAAATCCAAAGTAAAGAAAGCAAATCAAAAGGAGATGCCATTCCTCGATCATCTCGAGGAACTGCGATGGCGTATTCTGAAAAGCCTGGGATCCATTTTCCTCTTTACATTTATTGCTTTCCCATTTACGGGTTATTTGCTCGATTTTCTCACGCTTCCCAATAGCCAGCTAAAAGCACCTGCCAAATTGATTTTTCTCAAGCCCACGGGCATGCTCATGGTTCGACTGGAAATCGCTATCGCTGCAGGAATTCTTATTTCTCTTCCTGTAATCTTTTATCAACTCTGGATGTTTGTTTCTCCCGGCCTTCTGCACAGAGAACGAAGATTTGTTCTTCCTGCAATTTTTTTGACTACTTTTTGTTTCTTAACCGGTGCTGCATTTGCATATATCATTCTTGTCCCGATGGTTTTACCTTTTCTCTTCAAAATGGGAACCAAATCCATTGATGCCAATATTAACATCACAGAATACATGAGCTTTGTTCTTCGATTGATTCTGGTGGCCGGTTTGATTTTCGAATTACCGATTCTGTCATTTTTCCTGTCAAGAATCGGCATTCTCAGCCCTGCATTTTTAAAAAAATACCGCCCATACAGTGTCGTACTCATCTTTATTTTTTCGGCCATCATCACTCCTCCAGATCCTGTCAGTCAACTTCTTATGGCTTTCCCGTTGCTCATGCTTTACGAAATCAGTATCTGGGTCTCACATATTGGATATCTGGTCAAGGTAAGAAAAGAAAAAAATCAGAATACCAAATAATAAGGCCGTTGCATGAACAACGGCCTTATTCAGTTAGGTAGGATAAAATAAGGTTACAAACGACCTAAATATCGCATGGCCTTGGGTGCATATTCACTGTCAGGATACCGGCTCATCAATTCCTGGAACTGCTCTCTCGCCCGATCCGTATTCCCCAGTTTCATCTGGCACAATCCGTTCATAATCAATGCATCGTCAAATTTGTACGAGGATTTATATCGCATCACTGCATTGAAGTAGTCGATGGCCTGCCTGTAATCGCCCATCGCATTATAGCTCTCACCAATCCAGTACTGACAATTACTCGCCAGACGATGATCGGGATTGGTACTTAAAAGCTCTTCGAAACTCTGAATTGCATCCTTATATTTGTGCGCATAAAACTTTTGTAAAGCGGCTTCATAGTTTTGCTTAAAAATTTCTTCGTTCTGGACACCAAAGGAACCTTTTTTATATCCTGAATATTCACCAGCAACGCTACTTGATAAATCAGCGATTGCTTTTTCATTTGCGGCCACACGTTCTTGAAGCGATTCCAGATCGTTCAACTTTGAGTTCATATTGCTCTTCACATTGTCAATTTTCTGCATAACCTGACCGGCTTCTGTATCCGGATAGGCTGTTTCTTCAGTCGCACTTTCAGAAGCTTCCGGTGAGAAAAGAAGCGCCAGAGCGTCTTCTTCCTCATCATTGCTGTTCGTATTCTTTCCGTTAAACAATTCATCCAAAGAAGCGACCTCTCCACTGTCCAACGGATATTCCATTTCTTCTCTTTGCGTGGGTCGCTCTCCACGAGGAATCGTATAACTCAGGCCTGCTTTCCCGACGTAATAAACCGGTTTTTCGTCGGCATCCGAGGAAAGAATATAACGATAATCCGCGGTAAGATGAAACGTCCACTCTTCGTTGATCGGATATTCAATACCACCACCGACAAAAATGCCTCCATCAAAATATGGATCGGTGGATCCCAATCCCTTTATTTCGGTCGTATGCCTGAATGCACAAAGCCCTCCAAAAATAAAAGGCAAAAGCTTGCTTCCTTCGCTCAATTTATAGGCTGCCTTGACTTCCAAATTCGGAAGAAGCGTCGTCTTGAAATTTTCCCAGGTAAGAATTCTGTCGTAAATGCTATTGATTCCCAAACCGGCAGTGATAAAAACCCTGGGCGAAGCATTATATTTCAGAAAAAATTCGATCCCAGGACCAAGTCCCTTACTGCCGATTTGTGCGGCATCCTGACGGGTTCCCACCAGGCCTCCACCCACAGCGTCCGGTCTGGTTAAATTCATCTGTGATGCCTTCACTGCATCGCTACTCATAAAAATAAGAAGCACGATAAGACAGTAAATACGTTTCATCTTTTTTATCCTCCCTAAGACATTTTTAGTTTCTAAGACGCAAATATAATATAACTTTAAAGCTGCAAATATATTGCCAAAAACTATATAAACAAAATATGATTATCCTACACTTAAAATAATCAGTAACTTAGAATCATTCCGTGTTGAATAAAAAAAGAATATCAAGATTAAAAGAGGTGATTGATATTTTATCACCCTAAGTGCGCCTTTTTTCACCAGACAAACAATGACTTACAGCTTAAGTAACTGTAATCCATTCAATTCAATTTATGACAGAATTTTAACAAAATCAAGCAAAAAACGATTTTTTTAATGTAGTCAAAAACAGATCCAATGCATAAAAGAATTACTCCAAGGATTCAAAACGATTCAGATCATGGTTTTTCCTGACTTGTTCGGGGTGAAATACCTGGCCATTCATAACAATATAAACGCCACCTGGCAGAGTTTGAACGGCGACAATGGCACCCCCAATATTGAATGAGGCATCACTTGATTTAAAACGCGCCGGCTCGATTGCACCCGTTAATACAATGGTCTTATCGGTATTGGGCATCAAGGCTTTTGCAGTCTCGATAATCGTATCCGTACCATGCGTGACAATAATGCGGTTACACGGTTCGGATCGAATTTTTTTATCGACAAATAAGCGGTCCTCATCTGTCATATCCAGACTGTCTTTTTTTAGCACGGATTCGCATTCGAATTCCAGACTGGTATTCGCTTCGCGAAGTATCGTAATGACCTGAGGTTCGCCGATTTCGTAGACACTCTTTTGATCAAAATAAATTTTGTCGATTGTTCCGCCAACGGAGAATATTTTAATTTTCAAACGATTCGACTCCAATAAAAGACCCCAAGATTTTTTATCTCAGGGTTTTTATTATACCATTTTTATTTTATTATCGTATTCCGAAATTTCGTTAAACGATCTTATAGCCAATATTGCGCAGAAAGGATTTCCTTCTTTTGACATCCTCCTCCCTTTCGACTCCCAACGGACTTTGCCCGTCCACAACGCCGACAATGCCGCGCCCTAACTCCGTTTTGACAACAAGCACCTGCGTCGGATTGGACGTCGCGCAAAAAATCCGACAGATTTCGTTGAGATTGCGAATGGCCGGCAATACATTGATCGGAAAACAATTTTTTAGAAATAATATGAACGAATGCCCTGCTCCAATAGCAAGTGCATTCTTTTCCGCCAGTGCAATCATCTCTTCATCGGTGCCTGTCAGACGAACTAGACAGGGACCTGAAGCTTCGCAGAATGCAAAGCCAAACTTGATTCCCGGCACAGTCGCGACAAGCACCTCATGAATATCTTCGACTGTTTTGATAAAATGCGATTGTCCTAAAATAAAATTCAAATCGTCGGGTTTTTCGATTGCAACAGCTTCAATATCCATTCAAATTTCCTCCGGTCACATCAAGTCCATTTCATTTATATTGGATGGATTCCTCCAGCCAATTCGCAACACCTAACAGTTCACCTTCCCCAAACGGTTTTCCTGTCATCTGGATACCGATGGGCAAATCTGATTGATCTTTACCAGCCGGAATTGAAATGGCTGGCACACCGGCAAGTGGTGCAGTAACCGTATAAATATCATAGAGATACATACTGAGTGGATCATCGACATTTTCGCCGATTTTAAACGCCGTGGTCGGGGTCGTGGGACTCAAAATGAAATCGCAGGTTTGAAACACGTTCTCAAAATCCTTCCGGATCAGTGTACGCACCTTTTGCGCCTTTCGATAATAGGCGTCATAGTAGCCTGCCGAAAGCACATAAGTCCCCAGTATGATCCTCCGTTTCACTTCATCGCCGAATCCATAATTCCTCGAATCCGCATACATGGCTTCAAGGGTTTTGGCGTCCAGAGAGCGGAAACCATACCGCACCCCGTCGAAGCGGGAAAGATTGGATGACGCCTCTGCCGTGCAGATCAGATAATAGGCGGCAATGCCGTATTCCGTATTTGGAAGAGAAACCTCGCGAATCTTCGCTCCACCCTGTTTGAGAAGATCAACAACCTCCTCTATTTTTGTTCGTATTTCGTCACTCAATCCTTCGCCGAAATATTCCGCAGGCAGTCCGATTGTTTTGTCTTTGACATCATGATTTAGAAAATCATCGTACTTGGAGACGGGGACATCCGAGGAAGTCGAATCTCTGGGATCGCGTCCGGCAATGATCTGCAGCAGTGCAGCGGTATCAGCGACCGTATTCGAGAAAGTGCCGATCTGATCGAGTGAAGAAGCAAAAGCGACCAGACCGTATCGGGAAACCCGGCCGTAGGTCGGCCTCAGTCCGACGACACCACACAGCGCGGCCGGCGTTCTCACAGAGCCGCCGGTGTCGGAACCCAGGGCGGTCATGGCCATCCCGGCAGCAACGGCTGTACCAGACCCGCCGCTGGAACCACCGGGTATACGCTCCGGATCGTGCGGATTCTTTACGGGTCCGAACGCAGAATTTTCATTGGACGATCCCATGCCGAATTCATCCATGTTGGTCTTGCCGACGATGATCGCATCTTCCGCTTCGAGGCGCTCGATCACAGTGGCATCATAAGGAGACATAAAATTTTCGAGTATTTTCGAACCGCACGTGGTTGGTGCATCCTGCATTGTTAGAATGTCTTTCACTGCAACGACCATTCCGGCTAATTTACCAGCTTTTCCCTCCTGAATATTCTGATCGACCTGCTTCGCACGTGCAATCGCACGTTCGTCGAAAACAGACAGAAAAGCATTCAGGTGTTCATTTTCATGAACCTTCTCAAGATATGCCTGTGTCAATGCAGCACAACTGATCTCCTGATTTAAAATCTTGCTCTGGATAGATAGATAATCCCGTTCCAAAATGCTCAAATCGTCTCCTTACTTATTGTTATAGCAATTGTACTCAGACTATCCCTTTTTCTCTTCTTTCTTTTCTTCATCCTTTTTATCGAGTTCTTTCATTTCGTTCTCGACATTTTTTGTGGCATCCTTGAATTCACGAATGCCTTTACCGAGACCGCGCGCCAGTTCGGGTAACTTTTTGGCGCCAAACAACAGAAGCACGACCAAAAGAATAATAAGAAGTTCCGGCATCCCAATCGATCCTAAACCCATAATCTTTGCCTCCAAAATAGTTTTGAATCAGCCCCGCAAATTTTCATCTTCCTCATGAAGTATTTTTCTTACTTCATCTCCCGCCTCTTTTGCGGCTTTTTGAATTTGTCGATATCCCCTGCCCAAATGTCTGGCAATTTCTGGCAGCTGCTTCCCTCCGAAAACCAACAGAGCCACTAGTAAAATGATTAAAAGTTCGCCCATGCCGATCGATCCAAACATGGCAGTCTATAAGACCTTTCTATTTTATGGGAACGAAAAGCTCGGAAAGCTGAACTTCTCCCTTGACCAGAGCGATCACCCAGTGCACAAAACCCAAAACGATATACAGAAACAGCAAAGGAAACAGGCTGACTTGCGGTTGAACAGCCATGATCATCACTACAATCAGCAAACCGGCGGACTGAAGACCTTTCAGCCACCCGTTTCTGAAATCAAGTTTGGGCCAGTCGTAATGAACTGTGCTGATCATCATCAGGGAAAGAAGAAATACAAGTAACATTGAAACCGCCTGCCCCAGATCGATCTCAAAATAATTTTGAAACAGATAGAAAGCGGCAATGGCCATTCCAGCCACGGGAATCGGAAGTCCGACATATCCCTGACTGCGATTGCCTGCCTGCTGCACATTGAACCGGGCCAGACGGTATCCCCCTCCAATCACAAAGACAAAACAGAAAAGCAGTCCGACGACAGACAGCCGGTGCAGGACATCCGCATAAATCAGAAATGCCGGGGCGATGCCCGTCGAGAGAAGATCCGCCAGGGAATCCAGTTCCGTACCAAAATGGGTTTCCGAACCGGTCCATCGAGCTAGTTTTCCATCCATCCCGTCGGACAGAACCGCCAGGATGATAAACCAGGCCGCCGTATACAAGTTGCCCTCATAAACTTTCACAATGGCCAGAAAACCCCAGAAAAAATTCAGTAGGGTAAAAAAACTGGGAATGTATAGAAATTTATGCATCAAGTATCATCTCGCCAATCACGCTTTCTCCCGCTCTTATCCGATCTCCTTCGCTCACATATAACTTAACAGACATCGGCAAATAAAGTTCCACCCTCGAGCCGAATTTAATCATCCCAAACCGTTCCCCCCTTGTCACTTTCTGCCCCGGTTCCAATCGGCAGAGAATGCGCCTGGCAACCATGCCCGCAATCTGTTTTAAAAATACCCTGCCAAATCCGCATTCAAACCCGACGAGCATCTGCTCGTTTTCCCTTGACGCGGAAGCAGTAAAGGCCGGATGAAATCGGCCTGGAACATATCGTAACAATTGCACAGTTCCATCAGCGGGAATCCGGTTAACATGCACATCCCATAAGGACAAGAAAATCGCCACCTGCTTGAACGAGCCCTGGCAAAAGGGCAACCGGTCCACCGTCCCCACATGAACGATCTTTCCGTCTGCTGGAGACACAATCACATTTCCGTTTCGAGGAACAGAACGGTCTGGATCTCTGAAGAAGTAGATGGTACCGATTATGCAAAACAAGGTAATTCCGAAACCGGTCCAGCCCCAACCCGTTCCTTGTAACGGTCCAAGGTAAAAGAACAAAACAAAGAATAAACACAAAACGCCAAGGAAGGAAAACGATTCCCTGCTGACTTTACATTTCATGATTTGGTAATCCTTTTTCCCAACTCTTCACAGATGGCAGCGGGATCTCCCTTTTCCAGATTAAACCGGTCGGAATCGATTTCCCCATCCGCCTGGACATCCCAGAGCAGACAGGTTTGTGGGGAAATCATATTGCCAACGAGAAGCTGATCCTGATATCGGCCAAATTCCAGATAAAAATGGGCAAGCTTCAGATTCCTGCGTTCAAAATAGTCTTTCAATACGGCATTGATCTTTCTCGATATTTGATCGATCATCTGAAGTTCTTCAGGTTTCGCCAAGCCAAACGCACAGGCATGATCCGCATTGATCATGACCTCTTTCGACTTTGCATCATTCAAATAAAACTCCAGAATCGGACAACGAAGCTCTTCTCCTTCCTTCAGTTTATACCGTTTGGCCAGACTGCCCGATGCACAATTCCAGAGAACCACTTTGACGGAAATCATTTCCAGATGCTTTACGAGCACTTCGTTCGGCTTGAGCACTTTCAGAAAATAAGTTTGAACATTGTAGCCTTCCAGGAACTTGAACAGTTTTTTGGTAGTCGCTGTTACGTACTGACCAAAATTTTTGACTGTCTTTGTTTTTTTTCCGTCAATAGCAATTTCGTTTTTGAGAAGAATGATATTGTGCTCCGGATCATTCGTCGAGTAAATTTTTTCCGATGCTCCCTCGTTTAATATTTTCCCCTTTCGATACTCCAAATCAATTCTCCCTTCTGAAAAACAATGAACCGTTTTTTCTACAGGCCGACCCTCCTGAAAATTTTATCGACATTGCGTAAGTGATTTTTTAGATCAAAACAAGCTTCAATTTCATCTATTGACAGAATCTTCCCGATGGCCGAATCTGCGAGCACCGACTGTTTGAAATCCTTCCCCGACTCCCAACACTGCATGGCCTGATTCTGAACGAGCGCGTAGGCCTCTTCCCGCGTCATTCCTTTTTTGGATAGAGCGAGCAGAAGCGATTGGGAAAAAATAAGTCCGTGGGTCAATTCGACATGCTCCCACATTTTTTCAGGATAAACGATCAGCTGATCGATGAGCCGGATGGTTTTCCGAAGCATGTAGTGAAGCAGGATCGTGCTGTCCGGAAGAATAATTCGCTCGACCGAGGAATGGGAAATATCCCGTTCGTGCCACAGAGCGACATTCTCAAGCGCGGCCATCGCATTGGACCGGACCAGTCTGGCCAGTCCGGTAATACGTTCGCAAGTGATGGGATTCCGTTTGTGCGGCATCGAGGAAGATCCCTTTTGCCCTTTGGAAAAATATTCTTCCGCTTCCAGAACTTCGGTTCTTTGAAGATGCCGGATTTCGATTGAAATTTTTTCGAGAGTCGCTGCAATCACGGCCAGCGTGGTCATGAAATGGGCGTGACGGTCACGCTGAATGACTTGCGTTGAAACCGGTGCCGGTTTGAGTCCTAATTTTTTACAGACGGCTTCCTCGACATCCGGATCGAGATAGGAGAAGGTACCAACCGCTCCAGAGATTTTCCCTATGGCAATCTGTTCGACGGCACTCTCCAGCCGTTCTATATTGCGGCGCGTTTCATCGTACCACAGCGCCATTTTCAGACCGAATGTCGTGGGTTCGGCATGAATACCGTGGGATCTTCCCATGCAAACCGTGTGCTTGTGTTCGACCGCTCTTTTTTTCAGAACCTTTCGAAGTTCTTTGAGATCATTTAGAATGATCGCACCGGATTCTTTGAGCTGAAGTGAGGTCGCTGTATCCAGCATATCCGAAGAGGTCATGCCCATGTGAATATAGCGGGAAGGCGTACCGACATGCTCGGCCACACTGGTCAAAAACGCGATGACATCATGCTTAACCGTGGTCTCGATCTCGTCGATTCTTTGACTATCGAAATCCGCCTTTTCCCTGATTTCCTTCCAGACTTCCTTTGGGATTTCCCCTTTTCCCGCAAGTACCTCGCAAACGGCCAATTCCACTTCCAGCCACTTCCGATACTTGTTCTCCTGCGTCCAGATACTTCCGATCTCAGGAAGCGTGTAGCGTTCTATCAATTCTTTTCCACCTCAATTCAAATCCTATTCTTTCTTTTCGTCCTTGCCGAACCGGTAGGTCACGGAAACCTGGCTGAACAACCCATGTATATCGTAGTTATGTCCGCTCAAAATATAGGGACCGTAGTGAAGAAAATCCGCAGCGGCGTCGGTATCAATCAGCACATCGACGTCGAAATTTTTCAGGTGAAAAGCCAGACCGAAATTGGCGGCATAGGAACTGCCTTTTTCCGTAAATTCATCCAACTGGGTTGCGGACACTGGATCTTTTTCCGTATCGGAATAAAGAAGTTCGTAAAAAGAAAACCGGGCATCCAGCCATTTTGCGATCCGCGATTCTAGGCCAATATTGATAAAAGGCAGCGTCCCATAGGATATTTCTCCCTGTACCGGAAGCGGACTGGGAGCCGTATAATAGGTCACTTCCGGCTTGCCCGACATGCCTTCGATACCGGCAGCCAGTGTGACGAGATTTTTCGCTTTGGGGATCAGATTGTACGCCACTCCCACGACATACATAGAACCAGCTTCACGATACGATTTATAGGGATCTCCAATCGGATTGTTCGCTTCCGTAACCAGCCACTGATATCCCTCTCCGCCAGAGGCGTAACTGACAAACGGAACCAGCATTGATCGGGGTGATAATGCGTAAAACAATCTCGCACCCACACCAATGTAACTGTACTTGTACGGTTCCAGATATTGATCCGGGTCCAAACTTGTAATAACATTGGCAAATGAACTCGACTGATAAAAAATCGTCGCATCCAGTCGAGTTTGCGGATTCATTTTATGACTGATCCCGCCTTCGAAACCCAGCCGTCCCAATTTTTCCTCCCAATTCAAATCGGAATTTGCAGCATTGGTGTAGGTTGCTTTTCTGCTAAAAGTCTGCAAATGCAATCCAAAATCCGTATTGGCACCATCCACACCCAAAAAGATATCGAATTGATGATCTGCCTGATCTCCCAGATAGTCGGTATCAGTATAACTAATATCCGCCTTTTCATTACTCGTATACAAACCTACTACAATGGTTGGAGAAATGGGAATATGAACTCCGCCACTCCAGAGCTGATTATAGACAGAAGATTCCGCAAAAACCATGTTTTGGTAATTCACAACGGTCGAAGGAAACATCCAGATGTCGTAACTGTCGCCCACATAAAAAATCGTATTGTATCCCAGCGTCATAAGCCTTGTTTCACTCGCCATGAGAACTGTGGTACAAATCAGGAAAATAAGAATTCCAAGCATAATACATTTTCCAACTTTCATCTCTCCCCTCCTTTAATTTTGGGTAATTGGTTAACTGTTAAAAGAATCAGCCGGCTCAACCGACTGGTATCTCATTGACAGTTAAGACCGTTCCAGTGTCAAATTTACCGTGTAGAGTTTGCCATTCCGAAAAATGCTCAGCTCCAGTTTCTGATTTTCGGTGACATCGATCCCGCGAATGATCTGCTGAACATCCGCCGTAGACCGTATTCGCTCCCCGTTCATGGTCACAATCACATCCCCCACTTTCAATCCGGCTTTTTCAGCAGGACTGTTTTTGATGATTCTCGAAATAATGACCCCATCGTTCGGTGATATTCCCAACATGGATGCAACCAGCCATGTTAGGTTCTCGACTTCCAGCCCGGTCTGAAATGATCGATCCACACGACCGATGGTTTTCAATTCGGGAAGAATTTTCTTCACCCGATTGACCGGTATCGCAAATCCGATTCCGATGGAAGTTCCCTTGTACTCACTGCCCGAAATGATGAAGGTGTTGATCCCGATACATTCGCCGAGACTGTTCACCAGCGGTCCACCGCTGTTTCCGCCGTTGATGGCCGCATCGGTCTGGATCATCTCCTTGTAACTGCGTCCCTCGATATCCCCCTGAAAACTCATCCCCGTGGCACTGACCACGCCCACAGTCACGGTCGGTTTGGAATTCACATCGAACAATCCGAAAGGATTTCCGAAAGCAATAACCCACTCGCCGATAATAATATCATCCGAACTCCCAAGAACAATATAGGGCAGATCTTTTCCATCGATCTTCAACAACGCAACATCATAGGTATAATCCTCACCCACTTTTTTCGCGTTGTACTGTTTCCCGTCGGTTGTGGTGACCACAATCTCGGAAGCCTGATGGATTACATGTTCGTTCGTCAAAATGTATCCGTCGGGTGAAATAATAAACCCCGATCCCAATCCCTGAACTTTCTGTAAATATTCGCGCGGTTGAAAATACCATCCCCAGAAAGGATCGTCCTCGAACAGAGAATGTGAACGGTACCGCTGAATCCTGACCACATTGATGCCCACCACGGCCGGACTGACCGCAGAAACGGCCTGGGTAATGGCGTTCTGCCGCGATATGGTGATGTGATCCGAAACGGCAGAACGATCCAAAGACGATTCGGTGGTTTCTTCCGGAATGGCTGCGGCATTGGCCAGGGATTCGTTTTGGGAAGCATTTTTACAGAATATCAATCCTCCCACGAGGAAGAGATATGCGAACAAAATAAAATACTTGAAACCAGTTCTAATTTTCATGGCACTTGCTTTCGGAATTATATCTGTGGATTGAAATTATTATTTCCCTTTCACTTTTTCCCAGTCCGCCAAAAATCGCTTTATGCCGATATCGGTGAGCGGGTGTTTCAATAATTTTTCGATCACTGCAAATGGGATGGTGGCAATATCGGCGCCCATCTGCGCGGCTTCGACCACGTGCAGAGGGTGGCGGATGCTCGCAACGATGATTTCCGTTTCGATATCGTAATTCCGATAGATCGTCACGATGTCGGCAACCAAATCCATCCCGACATGGCTGATATCGTCCAACCGCCCGACAAACGGACTGACAAATGAGGCACCCGCCCTGGCCGCAAGCAGCGCCTGCATCGAGGAAAAAATCAATGTGGTATTGGTTCGTATTCCTTCTTTATGCAATATCTTGATCGCTTTCAATCCCTCTTTCGTGATGGGAATCTTGATCACGATATGCGGATCGAGTTTCGCAAGCAGCCTTCCTTCCTTGACCATCCCGTCGGAATCGAGGGACACCACTTCGGCACTGACCGGTCCCTGGACGATTTTGCAGATTTCCTTCAAAATCTCATTTGCATTTCCGCCGGTACGCTGAATTTCTTTTGATAAAAGTGAGGGATTCGTGGTCACCCCGTCAAGCACACCTATACTCGCGGCCTCCTTGATTTCCTCGACATTTGCCGTATCGATAAAAAACTTCATGTAGCCTCCCGAAAGTAAGAATGATCCATCACAATGAATTCATAATTATCTAGCGATAAAAACTGATCAATGAACATTTTAAATATGAAACATCAAAAATCAAATATTAAAATGATATACTCAAATCTCATCTTGTGGACACAAAAACATTCTTTTCATTTTTGAATTCTCATTTTATATTTTGATTTTTACTTTTTGAATTGAATGGATTTGAAAAATTATATTATACCCGGTTTAATACATCACACTAACGAGAAACAATCCATGGGGCGGCGCAGTCGGCCCGGCCAAGGTACGGTCTCCACTTTCTAGAATATCTCGAAATTGACGCAGATGCATTTTCCCGCGCCCCACTTCCATCAGTGTTCCGACAATAATACGGATCATGTTATGGAAAAAGCGTATCGCCGAAATTTCAAACCGGATTTCCGTGTCTGTTTCTTCCCAACGAACATGAAATATTTTGGAAATACAATCCTTGTCTTCACCATCCCCTTTGCAAAAAGAACGAAATGAATGCTCGCCTTTCAGATATTTCGATGCCCGTTTCATGGGCCGCAAATCAAACTCAAAATTCGGGAACCAGGCATATTGATATCCAACAGCCCGTTCGGTTTTCGAAATCACATAACGGTACGTTCGGCTGACCGCATCCCTTCGAGCATCGAAACCGGGATACGCTTCCTCTGCACGAAGGATACGAATCTCCCTGGGCAAACAGGTATTGATCCCCTTTTCATAGGCCGACAAAGGCAAATCCTTACTAATTTTGAAACTGACTACCTGCCCTAGCGCATGTACACCGGCATCGGTCCTTCCCGCACCGGTGATTCGTATGTTTTCTTTCGTGATTTCCTTCAGCGCTTTTTCCACTTCCTCCTGAATCGTTCTTTGTCCCGGTTGAACCTGCCATCCAGCAAACGGGGTGCCGTCGTATTCGAGAACCAGTTTGATTGTTTTCAGTGTCTTGCCTTTTTTTTATCAATTTGTCAATGAGCGAATATTAAATCTTTTTTCTTGATAAATCATGGACATTTGTTTTGTTTCAACTATCGAAACAGAAAAACAGGAACGCCAATCAAAATCATGCAAAAGAATGCAACAAGATCGTTTCGCTGAAACCGCAAAATATAGTAACTGGTTCTCCCTTCGCTGCCCCGGTAACATCTGGATTCCATGGCAAACGCCAGATCGTTGGCGCGCCGGAATGTGGAAACAAAGAGAGGGATGATCAACGAAGAAATATTCTTTATTTTTCGCATAAAATTCCCCTCAAATCGAGCACCTCTCGAAATCTGGGCGTTTTTGATTCGATCCGCCTCATCTATGAATATCGGAATAAAGCGAAGCGCAATGGAGATCATCATTCCGATTTCGTGAGCCGGCACACCCAACTTTCTGAACGGCTTCAGAAAACAGGTGAATGCGTCTGTAAGCGACATCGGAGAGGTGGTCAATGTCAGCAGATTGGCCAGAACAATTAGGACACAGATCCGAAAGGTATAAAAAAAGCCTCTCGTCATGCCTTCATAGGTAAACACCGCCCCGAGATAGGGAATGCGAAACAATATTCTGCCGCTCGTCAGAAATCCGTGCAATAAAAACGTGAGAATGAACAGAACAAGAAAAGCCCTGAGATTTCCAAAAGCATTGCTGATCGAAATTTGGGACACGCGATACAGGACGATGACCGCAATAAAGAACCAGAAGAGAACCTCGATCCGGCTGGTGAACAATAATAGAACCATGAAAAAGAGGCTCGATAGAATTTTTAAACGCGGATCGAGCCCATGGATAACAGATTCTCTATGTGCAAATTGCCCGAAAGTAATGTCTTTGATTGTAATCAAATCTCAATTGCGATTGATTTTAATAAAATCGAATTTATTTCAAAATAATCAGTTGTAACCGGTTCCAAATATTAAATATACACTATTTTGAGAAAAAGTCAAATAGTAAGTCCATTTAAAATTCCGTTTTCACTTTCTGGATCACGGAGTAAAACCGTTTGATCCATTTGAGCCGCATGCTATCTTCTGCTAAGGAAGGACTTTCCAAGGCCATCCATTTTTTCGTCTGATCTCTAAGATCATCTGCCCAGTCTTTTGCCTGTGTTTTGGCTTTTGCAGACAATTCGGTATCTTCTTCATTTTGATACCTTTCGACCTCGACCAAGCGGGTCAACAAAACCGTATAAATTTCCAGGGAATGAAAGGTATTCCAAAAGAAACCATCACTGGGCAGCGGCATATGAACCAACAGGATCTTCTTTGCCGAATCGAAATCATCCAGAGCAGCGGCATAGTTGTGGGCCAGCCAGTTTCTAGCGGCATCGTTCATGGCAGCTTCATAAAGCACGATAACCTGATAATTATCCTGCTGGGATTGCACCCATCCGGCAAATAACAAAATCAGTACAGTGACCAAACGGATTTGGCATCTTGACATACGTTTATTTGTCTGACTTATTGTATCGTTTATACTACCGTCTCCTAATTCCCGTACTTGTACTTTTGACACGATCCATGATCCGGTTGCATCGGGTAATTGTTGCGTTGCGTACGGATTTCTGCTTTTCGGTTAATTGTGAAACTGATTTTAATTTATTCACACCGATTTTCAATGCAATGGCCTTCTTGCGTGCCTCTGCCATGTTCTTTTTCGCGAGATTCTTTCTGCCCTGTTTCTCAAAATGATCCGCATGCAACAAATCGAGGATGATGTTCATTCGCATGGTTTCACATCGATATACTGCGGCCCAGAATCCATCTTGAAGAGGTTGATGGGCTTCGAGATAGCTTTGCGCCTTCTGCACAGAGGCCGCGATCTGTTCCCGATTGCTACTCTCCCAAGCGCTATCCACAGATTCCAGTTGATTCTGGTAACGGATCAATGCCTCTGCAAAAGGATAATTCTCCGACGTCATTTGCACATCTTGCGTCACCGACACAGTATCGGATGTTTCATTTTGGGATTTATCTCGATTGGCAAGTTCTTGTACAAGACGTTCCACCTCATCCGGCATCACCGTGGCTTCCACCACCATGGTAATGGTACGTCCCTCTTCCTTCTGTTCCACAATATTCAAATCTTTCAAATATCCCGCAGCAATGGATTGAATGATATCTTCTTTGGTCTGAAAATTTTCCACACCGGTTGAAGACTGGATAAAAACGTAGTAGGATTCGATGGCATCCCGGACAGCCAAATCTTTGCAGGTTTGCCTGGCTTCGACAAGACTCTCTTTATCTCCATATGTGTAGGTATACGATCCTTGAATTTTGTCCTGTGCAAAAATAAAAGAAATCCAAATTAGCAATAAAACAATCGCACTTTTAAGATTTTTCATTCTTCCCTCCTGTAGATTGATCTGGTTGAACATCCAAAATGCGGACAATTTCTTCAGGTTCGATTCGAAAGAGACTCCCCTTGCCTCCGAAAAAACCGTGTGTTCGAATCATATGCACGCTCAATTGAGAAAAGCGTATCGATTGATCCAACCTCTTATTGACTATATTGACAACGAGTTTATGATGCAATCCCCTTTCCCCAAAAGGGCACGGCAGCATTCCCCTTCCCCATTGTACCTGTATGAGATACGCCTCCGACTGAACAGGAGATTCGAGTCCTTCCTTTCCTATTTCGATCATAGCTTGCATGCGATCTGCGATTTGATCGATATCTATTCCCAATCGAGCAAGCGTCATTTCATCGGCTCGAATGATGTCGTGTATGTGTCGCTCATCTGTGCCCAGAAACCCATCCTTTGTAATGTGACCGGATTCAAAATTGATCCGTTTTGTTTTTTCTTGGAAAGTCTGTTTCATTGCCTCAATCCATCTTTCAATTATGCGAATGGATCATAATAAATTCGATCTTGACTGATCCCATAGGATTTGAAAATTTTAATACAGGCTTGAATCATTCCAGGACTGCCACAAAGATAGACCTGTGCATCCTTGGTATCGATGGTCTTTAAATAGTTTTCCAGCGGAACGGTGATCAGACCCGTCTCCCCCTGCCATTGGTCCTGCGGTCCGGGATTAGACAATGCCGGTACAAATTTAAATTGAGGGATTTTTTTCTGAAACTGTTCCATCTCATCTATATAAAAAAGATCTTTTCGCGTTACAGCACCAAAAAAATAGTGAATCTTTCTCTGAATGTTTTCATGATCGATGTAATGAAGCAGCGACACCATCGGGGCCATGCCCGATCCGCCTGCAACCATAATAATTTCACTCTTTCCCTCGTGCAGACAAAAATCTCCCATCGGGCCCGTAAATCTGACCCGATCTCCTTCTTTCAAATACTGATGTACCCACGTGGTACAGATTCCTTCGGGAACCAATCGAACAATCAAATCGATGCTGTCCGTTTGTGTGGATGCCGAAGCAATCGAATAAGCCCTCGAAACGCTTTCCCGAACTCCCGGATAAGGTTCGGATTGAAGCTGAACATATTGACCCGGTTTAAAACGAATCTCACCTGGTTGAACGAGTTTTAAACGCATCAGCTTGGTATCATAGGTTAATGATTCAAGCAATACAATTTCGGCTTCATACTCCTTGATGTTAAACAGAGCTTCGGGAATTTCAATCTTGAGATCATGCTTGACCTTCAACTGGCAGGAGAGACGGATTTGTTCCTTAATTTCAGACTCATTTAACAACGGCAGTTCCGTAGGCAGAATCGGGCCGCCACCCTCCGTCACCTTACATTTGCAGTAAGCGCAGGTTCCTCTGCCACCACAGGCAGATGGAAGAAAAATCTTTTGACTGTTTAGTGCCGAAAGCAGTGTAGCGCCGCCAGGCACTTCAAGTGTTTTTTCATCGTTAATGACTATCTGACAGATTCCATAGGAAGCAAGCAGCCGTTCTGCTATTACCAGGATGAATGCAAGAAAACCGCTAATTCCGGCTACAATCAATACAGTAATAACTATTTTTGTCACCATAGACAGAAATCAAACCTATTGTATCTGAACCATTCCCGAGAATCCGATAAACGCCATCGCCATAATTCCCGTGATGATGAGTGCGATTCCGGGTCCGTGCAATGCCGGAGGAATTTTCTTTTCGTTCAATCGTTCGCGAATGCCTGCCATCGCAAGAATCGCCAGCAGCCATCCCAATCCGCTGCCCGCGGAGAAAAAGACGCTCTGCACAAACGTATATCTTCGAATCACCATAAACAGGGACACACCAAGGATGGCGCAGTTGACCGTAATCAGAGGAAGAAAAATCCCCAGATTCAGATAGAGCGTTTCGGAGTATCGTTCGATAAACATTTCAAGAAACTGCACGGTCGCGGCAATGGTAATAATGAAAACAATATACCGAAGATACTCGATCCCCAAAGGTTCGAGAATACGAAAATAGATCACATGATTGATTGCCGCCGTAATCGTCAGCACAAATGTGACTGCCAATCCAAGTCCCAGAGCCGTCTTGATCTGTCTGGAAACGGAAAGAAACGAACACATCCCTAAAAAATAGGTCAGCAGAATATTGCCTGTAAATATTGATGCAAAAAACAAAACCCACGGCGATAATGACTGCATATTACAACCTTTTTAAATATATAACCAAGACATTGACAAAATTGAGACAAACAATACTTTTTAAAAATTCCAAAGGACAAAACCCAAAATTCTCCGCCATAGGTGGATCCGCCTTTGGCGGAAAATAATGTATAAATGCCAAATATCAAAACTATTCATTTGAATTTTGTGATTTGATATTTTTTTGTCATTTGGATTTTGATATTTGGTATTTAAAATACTTTTCATACAAAATTGATCATTCTTATCAATACAAAAAAATTTTCATTTAACCCGATTGGCCGTTATCGTATTCGAGACCCAGATAAACAACGCCAGCATGAAAAATCCGCCCGGGGCCATAATCATGAACGACCACTGAATCCAGCCTTCGGTCACGCCCAGACCATGCATCACAGGATCGAGAACAGGAATGCCCAGGATGGTACCGAATCCGAGCAGTTCTCTGAAAAACGCGATGACCAGAATCACCCAGCTGTATCCCAGACCGGACATCAACCCATCGAAAAATGCAATCCCCGGCCGGTTCGAAGACGCAAACGCTTCCATGCGCCCCATGATGATGCAGTTTGTGATGATTAAACCGACATAGGGACCGAGTGCCTTGCTGATATTCGGGACATAGGCTTTCAGAGCAATATCCACAATAACCACATAACTGGAAATCACGAGCGTCTGAACCATCATACGGACACGCTGGGGAATGAGATTGCGGATCATTGAAATCGTCAACGCAGAAAAAGCCGTAACAAATGTAAGCCCGAGACCCATGATCAGTGTATTGAGAAAAATATTGGTCACCGCCAGCGTGGAACAAATCCCCAAAACCTGTATGGTTACTGGATTATTCTTCCAGAGATCATCTTTGATGACATCGATCATTTTTGACTTGGTCATACCGGAAATGCTCTACGATTTAAGTTACAGTTCCATGATTTTTAAATTCCAAATGACAAAACCCAAAATCCTCCGCCATAGGTGGATCCGCCTTTGGTGGAAAATAAAGTTCAAATGCCAAATATTAAGAATATTCATTTGAATTTTGTGATTTGGTACTTATTTGGCATTTGGATTTTAAAATTTGGTTTTTCATCATATAAAAAAATCCAACGCTAATTATAAATCTAACTTCTTTAATAAAGCGATATAAAATCTCAAATCCGTATTGACCATGTTCAACACACCATTGCAGGTCAGTGTGGCTCCTGTAATCGCTTCTACACTGTTTGTGGATTTTTCCATATTGGTCAGATCCTTTTTAGCAACCATGACAATTGGAGCCGATTTGGACTCCTGGGAAAATCCATCGAGATTCAAATTTCTGAAATAGATCTTAAAACCCTGTTCCGTAATTCTTGCTCCCAATCCGGGCGTTTCCGTCTGTTGAGTAAAATCGATGCCGATCATCCGGGTCAAGTCCGAAGAGACCGCACTAAACGCCGAAATCGTGCCCCAGAGTCCTTTTCCACGCATCGGAAAACCATACGCAAGGATTTTATGATCCGCACTGGTTCGAACATAAATTTCGGCAGAATCTCCAACTGTCAAAAAACTGCCTTTCAGCAATTGTTTGTCCCGGGCAGAAACAGGCAGTCGGATCGTATGAATTTCATTTTTCATCCGTTTTGAAATTTCCGCCTCGTTCCACGGAATATTCGTTGTCGTCAGACTGGATGGCAATCGATCTTCATTCACTCCTTCCGGCAGGATATCAAAGGCATAGAGAATGAACTGATTTTTCTGCATTGCCAGATCTCTTTGAATACGATCCAGAGAAACTTCATTCACGATGGCCAAGGCCGAAACAAATAAAATCGTAATAGCCATCATAAACAGAATGGTAAACAACGGCCGTTTCATGCAGATTTGCCTTTCGGTTTAACGGATCTGACTCCGTAATCGATCAGTGAGGCAAACATGTTGCCCAGCAGAATGGCAAACATCAAACCGCCGGCAAACAGGGAAAACGTACGAATCAGTACGGTGAATACGGCGATCAATCCGCCGTAGATCCATTGGGCCGGATGTGTTTTCGGGGCCGACACCGGATCGGTTACCATGAAAAATCCTCCGAGAACAGCACCGCCCGTGAGCAGTGCATAGAGCGGATTTGGTGCTGTTGCAGGAATGACCTGCTGAAGTATCGTTTGAAAAACAAAATAGATTCCAAAAAAGCTGAGTACCAGCCTCCAGTTGGCCGTCTTCTTGAGGAGAAGATACAAACCGCCGATAATCAATAATAGAGCCGACGTCTCTCCGATACAACCACCACCGATAAAGATCAATTCTCCCATTTTCTCAAACTGTCCATTGATATTGCCTAAAAAAAGCTGCCAGTAACTTGGCAATGTACTGTCCCCAGAAAGAAAAGCATGCGAAGGGGTAGCAGAGGTAATGACTGACATGCCCTCCTGAATCGAAATATATTTCCATACAGCAAACCCGCCCGGGAAATCGGAAAAGTTCGCGGCAGGAACCCAGCGGTTGGTCATCTGGATAGGAAAAGTAATATAAACAAAAGCCCGACCGACCATAGCCGGATTAAAAACATTGGCACCGAATCCCCCGAATGCCATCTTCCCGAAAACAATCGCAAAAACAGCGCCCAGAACCACCATATAAAGGGGAAGCGTGGGCGGAAGTATCAACCCGAACAGAATACCGGTCACGAAAACCGCTTCCGAAACCTTGCCCCCACTTTTACGAACAAACAACCATTCCGTGAAAACACATGTGATAACGGACAGTGCGACAACAGCAAGACTCACCCACCCGAAAAAATATATCGCCCCGACCAAAGCCGGCATCAACGCCAGAACCACCTGACGCATGATTTTCTGTTTTTGGAACCCAATCATTTGTCTGCTATTTTAAAACCTTGATAAAAATATAAATTCACTTTCTATTTTCAAACAAATTATTTCTCAATTCTTATATTCATTCTCCTGCTAATTTTTTCTAAGGCATCGAATGCACCGTCTTTTACTTTTCCTAAGGAAAAAGAACCTTCATCTTTCAAAGCACGCTTCAAGGGTTCGATAGCACGCTTATCTCCTATGCTTCCAAGCGCATCCGCTGCTTTTCTTCGAACATCACTATATTTATCAGTCGTGAGGGTTTTGATCAGTGGTTCGATTGCTTTTTCGCTTCCTATGCTTCCCAGCGCTTTTGCAGCGTTCCATCGAACATTACCTTCTTTATCAATCATGAGGAGTTTGATGAGCAGTTCGACTATTTTCTCACTTCTAAAATTTCCCAGTGCAGCAGTTGCGTAGCTTCGGACAGCATGCTCTTTATCAGTCGTGATTACTTTGATGAGTGGTCCGATTACCTTATCGCTTCCTATACTTCCTAGTGCTTCTGCTACCTTTCCTCGAATATAACCATTTTTTTTACTATTAAGAAAACTGATGAGGGGTTCGATTGCAATTTCACTTCCTATGATTCCCAACGAATTTGCTGCGTACCATTGCACAGAATAGCTTTCATCAGCTTTAAGGATTTGAATCAACGGGTCTATCGCTTTCTTACTTCCTATTTTACCAAGCGCATATGCTGCACACCATCTAACATCGCTATCTTTATCAGTCGCAAGAAGTTTAATGAGTCGTCCTACTACATTTTTGCTCTCTATGCTTCCCAACGCATATACGGCATTTGCTCGGACATAACTATCTTTGTCAGTCGTAAGGAGACTGATGAGTGGTTTGATTGCCTTTTCGTCTCCTATACATCCCAGCGTAATAGCTGCGTTTCCTCGAACATCATTCTCTTTACTAGTCTTGAGGAGTTTAATGAGTTCTTCTACTGTTTTCTCGCTTCTAATATTTCTCAACGCATATGCTGCACACCATCTAACATCGCTATCTTTATTAGTCGCGAGGAGTTTGATGAGCAAGTCGACTGCCTTCTCGCTTCCTATCTCTCCCAGTGTATATGCTGCGCTAAATGGCACAGACCTCTCTTTATCCTCCAAATCCTTTATGAGTGTGTTAATAATATTCTCGGGTTTAATAAACGCAAGCATTTCTATTGCCTTCTTTCTGAGAGAAGAGAATTCCGCAGTTTTATAAATAGACCAAAGCTTATCCACAATCTTTTTATGTGTTGCTGGTTTTGTAAATACTGCATTTACTACACACTTGCCGAATAGCATGAGGTTGCTATAAAACATGTCCTCAGGAACTTCTTTTTCAATTCTATTGATTAGAGTTGTTGCGTCTTTACTGATGCCTGCATAGAGAAGTGTGGGCTCTTCCCACCAGGACTCCTGCAAATGATTTATAATTGTAGATATTCCGTCTTCCCGTTCCTTCAACTCTAATGCAGTGAAATACTCCTGAAAAGAGAGATGAAGGAAATCATAACTGTCTATTGCGATCTGCCTGAGAAGATAACTTCTCCGCCATATCTCGTCAAGGAACGGTTTTGCGTCTTCTTTTTTGAGTTGGATTTGAGGAAAATATTTGAGCATCTCTTGCATGACTTCTTTTTCACTCATCACTCGTTTGTTGTTCTTATGGCCATAGAAAGCCAGTTTTCGCAATATAAATTTTTTCTTGTCTGAAGGATAAACGTTTTTCAGTCGTTTCTGTACATCCCATTTACTCAACAGCACTTCAACACAACGCTCATACAACGCCGCTCTCTTCTGGGGTAACTTTTGATCTTCCTCGTAAATGATGGCAATAATGGCAATCATCAGAGGATTTCTGGCAAGGGCTTTGATCTGTTCGTTTTCTTTGATCGCATTGAACATCGAGTTTGCTCTATCAGGATCGTTTTCCCCAAACCAGTTCAATATAAATTTTTTAATTTGCTCGTCATCAAACTCCATTAGTTCTAATTTTGTAAACCCTTTCAGCTCGTCATGATAACCTGCTGTTCTTGATGTAACAACGATCTGGCATTTACGATACTTTTGAGTGAATTTATAAATCTGCTCAGTAATTTTATCCTGGTTTTCCTTGGTTGCCAGTTCATCAAAACCATCCAGCAAAAGTCTGCATTTCCCCTCCTTTAAATCACTCTCAACAAATTCTGTAGCTTTATCAAATTTGTATTTTTTGAAAACCTCATCAATATATTCTCTTAAACTTTTTTCGCTTTCCAATAACGAACGTAATACAATTGGGATAGGCACACAAATTCTTTCCTGCTTTTCAAGATTTTCTTTACAGGTTTTAAGCGCGAAATATTTAAGCAGTGTAGTTTTGCCCGAACCTGGCACACCCACAATAACTAATTTATCATAATCTTGAATAGCCTTTTCTGCATGAATAACTCTTTCTTTTTCTATCCGTTTTTCAACTTCTCCTTCTCTATTTTTTTCTTCAAATATCTTCCATTCCTTTTCAATTGGGATTTCACGTTCTATAGTTTTCTCACTCAATTTCAAAGACACATAAATATTCTCTAACGGCACAAATTCTTTCTGACCAATTGCCGAAATGTCTTTAATCGTCTCGAAATCGGTTTTCATTGCATTAAAATATTTGTTAAAATAATCGTATTCATCCCAAAAAGCAGAAGGCAGATGTTTATCAAGTAGTCCGACAAGCTGTTTCCCTTCAATGTATGTAACATCTCTTCTATTTTCTCTAATCACAGCCGAGAGTGATTGTTTTGCATCTTCCAATATTTCATTTGAAGTTAACAGAACAAATTTATCTATATCTTTTTTCTTGTTGTCACTTGAATCATTAAACTTCTCCCCAAAAGCTTCATATATTTGACGTACTATTTCAGCAACATCACCCGTTGTAATTTTAGTCTTTTTTACCTGCACTGCTGTATAAACCCTTTTTTCATACTCATCATCTTTGTAATAAATAACATCTTTCCCGAATTCAAGATGCTTATGTGTAAATTGAACATTTTTACAATCCATTCCATCTGATTCATAAAGTGGAATCAGAAATTGCTTCGTGAAGTCTTTCTCACTTAATTTCTGAATCATTTCCAATTTTTGTTTTTTGTCCACGTTTAACCTATCATTTGAAAATCAACCAAATTAATTGTCTATCCCTCCTTCGAAGTGAGGGATTAAGGGAGGGTGATTATTCACAATATTTCTTTATCTCTTTATACACACCACAAATATTTTGCAATACATCATTATTCCAAAACCGAATGACTCTATACTCCTTTTCATTAAGCCATTGAGTTCTTTTTAAATCTACTTCTTCATTTTCCATATGTTGCCCACCATCCACTTCTATGATTAATCTTATTCAAAGCATACAAAATCTACAATATAATTTCCTATTGGCTGTTGTCTTCTGAATTTTAAATTGTTTAGTCGTTTCGCCCTTAAATGACCCCAGAAAACTCTTTCAGCATCAGTCATTTCTTGCCTTAATTGCTTGGCTAATTTTGTTAAACGACTTCTCATACAATTATTTTTCTATCCACCCTCTCCTTAATCCTCTCCCTGAGGGAGAGGAAATTATAGTCATTCATCTGAGTTTTCAATAATACTTAAAGCCCAAATAATATAATTTCCCATTCATCATCAACAATATTATTGCAACCATCAATGCACCCATTCCGGCAAAGAAGAAAGCGTAATCCCAAAAACCGGAATGGCCAATAAATACATGATAACGGTTGTTACGATGATCCCCAAAATATTCATCATAAAACCGGTTCTTGCCATTTGCGGAAGTGTGATATAACCTGAACTGAAAATCACGGCATTGGGTGGTGTGGCCACAGGCAGCATAAATGCCAGAGAAGCCGCTATGGTACCTGCGATCATGAGCAAATAAGGATGTACGCCCATTCCGATGGAAGTCACTGCCAGAATCGGCATAAGAAGCGTAGCAATGGCCGTATTGGATGTGACCTCGGTCAGAAAATCCATGGTGAATATCACAACGATAACGGCGACCAATATCGGAACTGTTCTGAGGACTGATAAATTGGATCCGATCCACTGAGCCAAGCCGGTGATCTGAAATTCATGGGCCAGCGCCAATCCTCCTCCGAAAAGAAGAAGAATGCCCCAGGGGATTTTGACTGCGCTTTTCCAATCTAAAAGAAACTTGCCGCTTTTCAAATCAACAGGGATCAAAAAGAGAAGTACCGAAGCACAAATAGCCACGGTACTGTCATGCACCATTTCCTCGACTCCAAGGAGATTGGACCATCCCGGAATTACAATAAATGAAAGATCGATGTTCTTTCGAAAGATCCAGCCCAGAGCTGTCAGAAAAAAAACCACAAACACATATTTTTCTGACCGATGCATCCTGCCGAGTTCTTTAAGATTGTTACTGATGACGTCTTTTCCGCCGGGCAATTGTTTTATCTTGATTGGATAAGCAAATTGAACGAGATAAAACCACGTTAAAGGAAGGAATAGAATAACAAGAGGAAATCCAACGATAAACCACTGAAGAAAACTGATGTCCGGCGCCAGCGGGAAAAGCTTTTTCATCTGTGATACAAAAATAATATTGGGTGGTGTACCAATCAGCGTACCGATCCCTCCAATACTGGCCGAATAACCGATCCCGAACAACAGTGCCGTTTTGAAAGCATCGTACATCCCCTTCTCATCCACTGAATGTCCTTTTAAAAACTCCGTGTGGTGAGCGATGGCCATGGCAATTGGCAGCATCATCATGGTCGTGGCTGTATTGGAAATCCACATTGATAGAAAAGCGGTGACCGCCATCATCCCGAAAATAATCTTTCGAGGACTGGTTCCTAAAATGGAAATGGCCTGCAGAGCCATCCGTTTATGCAGCCCAGTTTTTTCAATGGCCGCTGCCAGGAAAAAACCACCCATGAAAAGAAATAAATTTCGATCTCCGAATTGTCTGGCCACATCCTGGGCAGAATCGATCTTAAGAAAAGGAAAAAGAACAAAAGGCAGAATGGCTGTAACGGGTATGGGTACGGCCTCCGTAATCCACCAGAAGGCCATGAGGAGCGTAACCGCTAATGTCTTTTGTGCTTCAGGAGTCATGCCCTCGGGTCTGGGGAGCAAAAGCATCATAATAAACAGAGGAATCCCCAGACAAAGCCCAATTTTCTTTTGTATACTGAATTTGTTTTCCATAATCGAATATTAAATAATGGCATTAAAAATAGACGGACAATCCGAAATAGACATCGGAACCATCAAAATGATACTCATTGTATTCTGAAGTCTGTTCCCTTTCTGAAATATCCGAATCATTATATCTTGTTTTGCTTGTTTCTTTTCGATATTGATAATATAACGAAGCAAAATATTCAACATGAATACTGATATTTTTTTGAACAAACAACTCTGCGCCCGCCAATCCTGAAATCCCGATATTCCATAAATTTGTTTTTCGCTCGGCTTCTCTATATATTCTATAACTATCCGAACCTGTTTCTTTTTGTTTTTGGTCCACATGAGAATATCCAATTAGAGGACCAAAGCCAAAATAGGGAGTTGCATTGTTTAAGGGTTTTGGATAAAAAACAATGGGCAATTTTCCACTGATACTGTAATTGTTATAATCCATAACATCAGAATCAGATGTACCAGATTCATCATAATTGAGATCAGCTGTTCCATTATAAATTCTTGTAGATAAACTACCAATGGCTCTCAAAGCAATCTTCCTTGAAAAATGATATTTAAACGAAAAAGAGCTGCCGGCAAATGTCGTTAAATTAAAATCATTGGATATACCGAACTGAATGGACATTGCATTTTCTTGAAGATAATTCAAAGAATCCTGATGAAAGATCGTATTTTCTTTTGCGGTTAAAACGGATGTCAAAAGTAAAAAACAGACAAGCAATATTTTCTTTGATAACATGACTCTCTTCCCTCCAGTTTTACGAAATGAACGATTTTTCCAAAAATTTATCGTATTGGAATGAGTTGCACCTCATTATCGATCATACATTTGGATTTGATTGATTCCATTCCTCCCAAAATACAATTTCTTCCAATTTCTTCCGTTCTCTCGGCGCTTCTTCCCTTTCACGTAATTGTTCATCCACTTCACTCAACGATCCGGGATAACCAACGATCAAAATCGTATGCACCCGGTATTCTTCTGGAATTTTCAAAACGGTTTTCAACCTTTCTTCGTCAAATCCAGCAATGGGATGCACAACCAGTCCGAGATGAATTCCCTGAAGTAGCAAATTTTCGACAGCCAGTCCGATATCCAAGGGATAATATTCCCGACCTGTTTTCTGACAGCCCAGATCAGATTTTGATGCGATTGTAATCACCAAAGATGCTTTTCTGCCCCAGGCGTTGCCCCGGGATAAAGTATCTTTTACACGTTCAAGAGATTCTCCCGTGGATACAACAAATCGCCACGGCTGATTGTTGAAACACGACGGTGCCCACCGTGCGGCTTCCAGTAAACTCAGAATTTTTTTATTCGCAACAAACCGACTGGGATCGATCACTCTGCCGCTTCGCCGTTTATGAATCAGCTCATGAACTGGAATCATATTTTATATCTTTATCAGAGATTTATTGGAAATCGTATATATTGATTATTTAAATTTCAATTAAATAAAGAGTGTGCTATTGCTCTTTTTAGACTCATTCACATACATGCCGACTGCACCATAGAGATCGATGAGATTCTCGTCCAGATCTTTCTTTGTGATACCCATGACCTCCATGGTCATTTCACAGGCAATCACTTTCCCTCCCAGAGCTTTAAAATCCGACATGAGTCTCGCAGGCGAGGCCACTCTGGCTTTTTTCATTTTCTTTTTCATCATCCATGCGCCGATTCCAAGCATATTCATCTTGGACAAAGGTAGTTTGGATTTGGTCAACTTCCCTTTCATTAAGGCTCTCAGACCCCAGAAAGTAAAATAAAGCGTGACCTCATCTCCCATGGCCAGATAACCATTCCCGATGATCAGCGCACTCATGATCTTATCGAGATCACCGCTGTGTACCACAATCGTTGCTTTGGCCATTCTTTATCTCCTCAACCTGCAACTCATATCTTGCTAAAGAATTTACAACATTGACAAAAATATCAAATTCCAAATAACAAATGACAAATAAAAACCAAACTACAAAATCCCAATGTTAAAAACATAAAAAGCCTGCCTAAGATTATTTGGCTCATTTGGGATTTGACATTGATTTGATATTGGGATTTTATCATTTGTCATTTTGATTTACCAATTCTTATAACTTATTTCCTGATAAATATATGCCAGACACCTTCCCCGTCTTTTTCAGAGGTGAGCAAATCGAGTTGCATCGATTCTACCGCCATTGGAATTTCCATTTGGGAGGCCCCGTGTGTGCCCCTCACTTCAATGACTTCCCCCTTCTTGGCTTTCATGACGGCTTTTCGCATTTCAATCAGAGGAACCGGGCAGGTTTCACCGATGACATCGACAATAATATCCGGTTTGATCGGTTTTTCCATGTTCATTCTCCCCGAAAAACAATCTCGACCTTTTTCACATCCCACAGCGGCTCGATGCGCTCGGCAATTTCATTTTTTACATTATTGGCAAATTGATGATTCGGAGGCAATTCCACATAAATCGTCACATGACCATCCAGAATCTTGGCTTCCGTCACCAGTTTGGTCTTCACCACATCCAAACCGGCGAGTGGATTGATCACGCCTGCAAGGCGTTTAAAAATGACTTTTTCGGTTGTAGGAATTTTTTCCTTCAGCAATCCATGCTGATGTTCGTAATTTTCAATGGCGGTTCTCAGGGCATCCACGGCAAGCACGGCACAGTGCACTTTGACCGGAGGAAGACCACCCAATTCTTTAGCGGCCATTTTCCAGTCGATTTTCTTGGCCTCCTCAATCGTTTTGCCTTTTGCCAGGTCCGTAATAATGGAACCGGTTGCAATATTCGATGCGCATCCGTACGATTCGAATTTGATATCCTTAATTTTGGTTGACTTTTCTTCGATCTGAAGATAAAGTCTCAGCATATCACCGCAGGCAGGGCTGCCTTCTGTGGCCGCTGCATCCGGTTTTTCCAATTTGCCGACATTGTGCGGATGCATAAAATGTTCTAAAACTTTTTTTGTATATGGAATGGACATAACAAAACTACTCCTTCTATTTAAGGGGACTGATCCTTCTCAATGCGGTAACCACTTCTTTGCAGCTTGCCACCACTCGATCCACTTCTTCCAGGGTATTAAAACGACTGAATGTAAAGCGGATCGATCCGTGCGCCCGTTCGTGGGAAAACCCCATGGCCATCATCACGTAACTCGGTTCGAGGGATCGGGAAAAACAGGCCGATCCGGTGATCACTGAAATACCTTTCATATCTAAATGCAGTACCACGGATTCGCCTTCGATCAGATTGAAACTGACATTCACATTGGACGGCAGCCGTTTCTTCAAATTCCTGGGACCATTCAAAATAACGCCTTCGATCTCCCGTTTGAACCTATCAATTAATTTTTTTTGAAGTGTTCTCAAATAATTAACCTGATTGGACGGTGCCAATTCGACGGCTTTCCCAAATCCCACAATGCCCGCAACATTCTCTGTCCCGCTGCGCAGATCGAATTCACTGTATCCGCCGTGCAACTGTTTTTGCAGTTTGGTTCCTTTTCGGACAAAAAGCGCACCCACACCCTTGGGACCATGAATCTTGTGGGAAGACATCGTGAGCAGATCCGCATGAAGCTTCTGCATATTCAGATCAAGCTGCGTAAAACTCAATGATGCATCGGTGTGAAAGAGAACTCTCTTCTCCTTGCACAATTTCCCGATTTCCAGAATCGGCTGGACAGTTCCAACCTCCTGATTTCCGTGCTGAACGCTGACCAGAATCGTATTCTCACGGATGGCGTTTCGGACTTGATCCGAATCGACAAATCCTTCGCTGTCTACATCAAGATAGGTTACGGAATAACCCTGCTTTTCGAGATACTGAAATGTGTGAAGTACAGAATTGTGCTCGACTTTGGAACAAATCAGATGCACTTTTTTATCTTTGGGATAAGACTGGACAACCCCTTTGATTGCCAGATTATTGGCTTCCGTGCCCCCCGAAGTAAAAATGATTTCATCCGGTGAACAGTTCAATTTTCCGGCAATGATTTCACGGACATGGTCGAGTCCCTCTTTGGCCTGAATGCCGGGGGTGTGGCTAAACTGAGAGGAAGCCACTGCATATGTTTCCGTAAAATACGGCAGCATGGCACTAACCACTTCCGGATCGGTTCTAGTCGTTGCCGCATTATCCAAATAGATTCTATCTTGCATCGCTTTTCCTAATAAATCAATAAACGAGTCAATCTTATGTGTTCGTAATTAAACCAATTAAAACAGGTTAAGATCCATATTAAATCATTTAAATAAAAATCAGCGCAAGAAGAAATAGAATAAATGCCAATGAAGTAAATATCCAAAAAACAGTGGTTCTGCTTTTGCCGAGATACTGATTGATAATTTTAAACAAGCCATACAACGAATGGAAGATAAATAGAAACAGGAGCGGTACATCGACCCAGTCAGCAAGATGAATACGATAGGCTGTTTTTTGACTGAATATTCCCATTTCTCCCGTAACCGAATAACCGGATACGAGTTTCAATCCTACGAAAACGATCAGCAAAATGCCGCTCCATCGGTGAAACGACCGCACAAAAATGATTGGAGTAAATTTTTTCATAAAATGATCCTTTCCATTAAAACCAATTGATATTGACTGCAATCAATTTCAAGACAAATTTTAAAATAACAATTATTGCAGAAACTTGTCAATGTTTGATGATCTCAAATAGCAATACGAAAGCATATTAATAAAATCTCGCTTAAAATCAAGTAAAAAATGGAACTTATTTACTAATCGGGATAAAACAGAGAAATTTGAGTTTTTCTGTACCCGTATTCTTGAAACAATGTTTCTCATCAGGAGGAACATAGACTGCGGTTCCGGATCTCACCTTCACCTCATTCCCTTCTTTCCACACCACACCCTCGCCATTCAAAACGAATACTTCGTGCTCCCATGAATGAACATGCAGCGGCGTTTTTCCCCCTGGTTCCACCTCAAACAAACGCATGGCAAAATTCGGGGCTCCGTCCACTTCCGAAATCAGCCAGCGAATGGTCACGCCCTGAGCGCCCTCCTCCTGCACGGAAGAAGCTTCTATTTCGGTATAATGTGTGATTTTCATTCTATTCCTCCCTTGAAGTTTTCATCAATCGGTCAATGACTTTTCGGTCTGCTCCGGGAAAAGCAAAATCATCCAACTGGGATGGCTCAATCCAGCGGTAATCGTCACAACTGTTCAATTGGATTTTACCGCTTTGATACTGACAATAGAAAACATGCAAAGTGATCTTGAAATGGGTATATGCATGTTTTACCGAAGTAAAAAGCGAATCGACACTGATTTTGATTCCAAGTTCTTCGGCAATTTCTCGTTTCAAACTCTGCTCGAACGTTTCACCATCTTCCACCTTGCCACCTGGGAATTCCCAGAGTCCTCCTAACAGTCCTTTTGGCGGACGAAGTGTAATTAAAAAAAGATGATTCTTCCAGATAATCCCTGCGACGACATCATAATGGGGAATCGGTTTTCTTATCGATTTGACAGGAAGTTGTTCCTGAATGCCAAGCTGTTTTACCTGGCACATTTCGGCCACTGGACAAAAACCGCAAAGCGGCTGCTTCGGCTTGCAGACAAGGGCGCCCAGTTCCATCAAACCTTGATTGTAATCCTGAATATGCTTCCCGGGAAGCAGGGTCTCGGCAAGTGCCCAGAGGCGCTTTTCCGTATCCGATTTCTGCACATTTTCCGTAATATGAAAAAAGCGGGCCAGCACACGTATCACATTGCCATCAAGAACAGGCACTCTCTTTCCAAATGCAATGCTGAGAACCGCACCAGCCGTGTACCGGCCAATACCGGGGAGAGAAACAAGCTGATCCAGTGAATCAGGAAATTTTCCATGATATTGTTTTATAATGATCTTGGCAGCGAGATGAAGATTCCTGGCACGCGAATAGTAGCCCAGTCCTTCCCATAGTTTCATGACCTCCCCTGTCGATGCCTTTGCCAGATCATGAACATTCGGAAAACGCCGGATAAATCTTTCATAATACGATCTGACTGTTTTCACCTGGGTTTGCTGAAGCATAATTTCGGAGACAAAAATTTTGTACGGATCCTT
>CAZIAH010000002.1:0-68682 GCA_964537715.1 uncultured bacterium
ATGTAATCATTTTTTCGCATAAAATCAAGCCCTTTATCAGGTGTTTTTCAGCTCCCGTTTCAGGAATTCCCCAGTATAAGACTGAGCGCATCTGGCGACTTTTTCTGGTGGACCGGTCGCGACCACGTTCCCGCCGTCATCTCCGCCCTCCGGGCCGAGATCGATGATCCAGTCCGCGGTTTTGATCACATCGGGATTGTGCTCGATAATTACCACGGAATTCCCCTTGTCCACCAGTCGGTTGAGCACGTTCAAGAGCATCTTGATATCTTCGAAATGAAGTCCGGTAGTCGGTTCATCCAGAATGTACAGAGTCTTTCCCGTAGATACTTTGGAGAGTTCCGTGGAGAGCTTAACGCGCTGGGCTTCTCCTCCCGAAAGCGTGGTCGCCGGCTGTCCGAGATGGATGTATCCCAATCCAACGTCGTGAAGCGTTTTGAGTTTTCTTTTAATCGTGGGAATCCGCTCGAAGAATTTGAGGGCTTCTTCGACAGTCATATCAAGCACATCGGAGATCGATTTGCCCCGGTACTTCACTTCCAGAGTTTCCCGGTTGTACCGCTTCCCCTTGCAGATTTCGCAGGGGATGTAGACGTCCGGTAAAAAGTGCATCTCGATTTTGATGATGCCGTCTCCTTCACAGGCTTCACAGCGGCCACCTCTGACATTGAAGCTGAACCGACCCGGACGATACCCGCGGAGTTTGGCCTCGGGCAGCTGGGCAAACAGATTTCGGATATACGTGAACACTCCTGTATACGTGGCTGGATTGGATCGCGGCGTTCTTCCGATGGGAGACTGGTCGATGTCGATGACCTTGTCGATATGTTCGGTTCCTTCTATGCTTTTATAGGCGAGCGGGACGGCTTTGCTCTGATAAAAGCGCCGCTGAAGAATCGGGTATAGGGTTTCATTGATCAGCGTGGATTTCCCCGAGCCGGAAACGCCCGTGACGCACACTGAAATTCCGAGAGGAATTTCGATCTCGATGGATTTCAAATTGTTTCCACAGGCGCCACTCAGCTTGAGAAACCGGTTGTCCGGTTTTCTCCGTCTAACAGGAACGGGAATCAACTGCTTCCCGGAAAGGTACTGTCCCGTGATGGAATGTTTCGATTCAAGGATCTTATCCGGTGGCCCGGTAACCACGACTTCTCCACCGTGCTCGCCTGCGCCCGGTCCGAGATCGACCACGAAATCGGCGGACAAAATCATGCCCCGGTCGTGTTCGACCACAAGAACGCTGTTGCCCAGATCCCGGAGTGCCGTCAGAGTATCGATGAGCCGCTTATTGTCCCTCTGGTGAAGACCGATGGAGGGTTCGTCCAAGATATAGAGCACGCCGACCAGTCTGGAGCCGATCTGTGTGGCCAACCGGATACGCTGCGCTTCTCCTCCGGAGAGCGTTCCCGCAGCCCGGTCCAAGGTCAGATAATCCAGCCCCACATTGACCAGGAATTGAAACCGCTGCTGAATTTCTTTCAATATCTGACGGGCGATGGTGTTTTCGCGTTCGGTCAGATTCAGTGTCTCGAAAAAAACTTTCGCCTCTTTGATCGAATAACCGGTCACCTCGTGTATGGATTTGTCCGCCACTTTGATCGACAGACTCTCTTTTTTGAGCCGCGCGCCCCCGCACTCCGGGCAGGAAAGTACGCTCATGTAACTCTCGATCCAGGTACGGATCGACTGGGAATGGGTCTGCTTGTACCGTCGTTCGAGATTGTGAACAATACCCTCGTACCGATGTATGAAAAATCCTTCGGCCTTTCTGTTGGCCGATTGGTAGTTGAACCGGAGTTCCTTGCTGCCCGAACCATAGAGAACGATGTCCTGCTGATCCTGGGTCAATTCCTCGAAAGGAGTGTCCAGAGAAAATCCGTATTCGTCGGCCACGGTTTTGAGCTGTGTGAAATACCATCCGTCTCTGGATTCGCCCCAGGGTTTGATGGCACCTTCGTTCAAACTTTTTTCCGGATCGGGAACGACATGTTTGGGATCGACCTTCATGATCGATCCCAGACCGTTACAGGTGGGACAGGCGCCGTAGGGCGAGTTGAAAGAAAAGAGCCTCGGAGAAGGTTCTTCGTAACTGATCCCGCAGTGCACGCAGGCGAAGTTGGCCGAAAAAAGCCGTTCTTTCTTTTTGACAATGTCAATAATGACCACGCCGGAAGAAAGTTTCAAGGCGGTTTCCAGGGAATCGGCCAATCGAGATGCGATTTCCGGTCCGACGATGAGGCGGTCCACAACGACTTCGATACTGTGCTTCTTGTTCTTGTCCAGTTTGATGGGACGGTCCACTTCGCGGACCGATCCGTCCACGCGGACCCGGACATACCCGTCCCGACGGATCTGCTCGAAGACTTCCCTGTATTCGCCTTTTCGTCCGCGGATCAGGGGAGCAAGGACCTGAATTCGCGTTCCCTTTTTCAGTTCGAGGATGGAATCCACCATCTGCTCGATGGTCTGTTTTTCGATGCGGCGTCCGCAGTTGTAGCAATAAGGAATGCCGATGCGGGCGTAGAGGAGACGGAGATAATCGTAAATTTCCGTCACGGTTCCCACAGTAGAGCGGGGATTTTTCGATGTAGTGCGCTGCTCGATGGAGATGGCCGGCGACAGTCCTTCGATGGTATCAACATCCGGCTTTTCCATGAGGCCAAGAAACTGTCTCGCATAGGCGGAGAGCGACTCGACATAGCGGCGCTGTCCTTCCGCATAGATGGTATCGAAGGCAAGAGAGGATTTCCCCGAACCCGACAGGCCGGTGATCACGACCAACTGATTTCTGGGGATATCCAAATCGATGTTTTTCAGATTGTGTTCCCTGGCGCCCCGAATAGAAAGAAGGTCTTTGTTATTCATAAGCAGTTATAAAAAGTACTTGTATTTTAACAAAAATATCTTTAAATAGAGCTTTATAATCTAATATAATTAAAGGAGGAAATCAACGATGAAAAGGACTTTGTCCGTTTTTTTATTGCTTTTCCTTGTTCAGATTTGTCTTTGTCCTCTTTTTGCCCAGGAGGTAACCGAAGATTCTGTCGCAAAGTACCTGGCACTTGGGAATTCCCTGTCCGATCAATGGCAACATAAAGAGGCCATCGCTGCTTATCAAAAAGCGCTTAAATTTGATCCCGACAGTTATGAAGCCAACTGGAAAACCGGGGATCAGTACACGGAGTATGCCGATCGTCTCCCGGATGATCAGAAAATCCAAAAAGAAACCTATTTTGAAAAGGCTCGTCAATTTTGTGAGAAAGCAATCAAAGTGAATCCGCAAGGCTACGAAGGCCATTTCCGTCTGGCTGTGGCATTGGGGCGTCTGGCTCTGTTTCGCGGCGGGAAAGAGAAGATCAAGCTTTCGAAGATGATCAAGGCCGAAGGCGATACGGCCCTATCTCTCAATCCCCAGGCCGATCTGGTCTGCCATCTCTTGGGACGCTGGCATCAGGAACTGGCCAACTTAAGCGGTGTGCTCAAATTTTTTGCCGGTGTTTTTTTCGGCGGCTTGCCACCCGCTTCCAATGAAGAGGCCGTTGCATTTTTCAAAAGAGCCATCGAGATCAATCCCAACCACATCGAGCACTATCTCGAATTGGCCCGAACCTATAAGTATATGGGTGAAAAGGAATTGATGCGCGAACCTCTTGAAAAACTGCTGACCCTTCCCAATGTAGAGGAGGACGATCAGAAATATAAAGATGAAGCCGAAGAGATGTTGAAAAAATTGTAATGTGAATATCCAACACGTTTTCGGATGAAGCCCCGGATGTTTTTCCGGGGTTTTTTTATTGATTGGAAAGATGGGGAACGGGGAAAGTGGAACGGGGAACGCATAATGGAGACGGGAGAACGGAAATCGGAGAAAGGGAAAAAGATAAAGGAGAAAGGGAAAAGACAAAGGATAAAGAATAAAGAATAAAATAATTGATGTTTGATGATGGTTGTTGGTTTGGGAGTTAACCCGTCAGGGTTTTATTGAATGAAAGGCTGAAACTTGAATCCCCGTCAGGAAAGCTGGAGTGCGATTTCGTCGGCCAGTAAAAATCCTCTGGTGCTCAGCGAGAAACGGCCGTTTTGTTCGGTGGCGAATCCGCTCTGAACCAATTCCCGAATAACGTGTTGCTTTTTGGATAGTTTCGACAGAGGGACACCTTCGCGTGTCCGGAGCGCGAGCGCGAGCTGTTCAAGTGTCTGCTGCTCGGGATCGAGCGTTTCTTCTCCGGCAAGGGGGGGACGATTTTCCGAAAGTGCCTGAATGTATTCGTGCACATCCGTAACATTCCAGTATCTTTTATCGCCCAAAAATGAATGGGCCGAGGGACCCAGGCCGAAATAGGGGACGCCTGTCCAGTATGCTTCATTGTGTCTGCATCGACATCCCGGTCTGGCATAATTGGAGATTTCATAATGTTCAAAGCCGTGTTCGGTAAGGAATTTCGATGTGGCAAGATACATGTCCGTGGTGACATCCTCATCGGGATACGGCAGGATGCCGGATCGGATCTGCTGGCCGAGCTGGGTTTCGTTGTCCCATGTCAGCGTGTATGCCGAAATATGATCCGGGGAAAGCGAAATTATTTTTCCCAATGTGTCCTGCCACTTGGCCAGGGTCTGTCCGGGCAGACCGTAGATGAGATCCATATTGATGTTTTTAAAACCGGCTTCTCCGGCTAAGCGAATAGCATCGATACCTTCCGTGCTGTTGTGCACTCTTCCCAATAATTCAAGTTCGTCTTCATGAATCGACTGCACGCCGATGCTGATCCGGTTGATTCCGATTTCCCGATAGAATGTCAGTTTGTTCAACGTGAGTGTGCCGGGATTGGCCTCGATGGTGATTTCCGGGTTTGGATTGACCGGAAATGAAAGCGCGACTGCATCCAATACGGCGGCCATTTCTTCTTCAGGCAGAAGTGAAGGCGTGCCGCCGCCCAGATAGATTGTTTCGATGGGACTATCTTCCGATCTCGTTTCGGAATATAATTCGATTTCTTTTTGAAGGGCGTCGATGAATTGCGGAACGAGTTCCTGCTGTTTTTCAATGGAATAGAAATCGCAGTAATTGCATTTTTTCAGACAGAATGGAAAGTGTATGTATAGTCCGGCCATGGATCAATGGATGAGATTGAGTATTCGTCCAAACCGGATTTTCTGAAATATCCGGTACAGGGGAACGTCTTTTGCCCAGGACCAGTAAATGATCAGTGCTTCGCCCACGACGAGCCGTTCAGGCACACACCCCCAGTAGCGGCTGTCCAGACTGTTGTCCCGGTTGTCGCCTAACATAAAGTAGTGGTGATGCTTGATTACGTAAAAATAATCGTTCAACGGATGTCCGTTAATCGAAAAACTGTCTGCCGGATACGATTGAAAGGCCCGCTGCCACTGGTGCTGATTTTTTGCCGTGAGTCGTGTGCTTTCTCCCCCGTAACTCAGTATGATTTTGTTGCCTTCGTATAAAACGATCTGAAGCTGTTCGAACCAGTCTTTCGTATTGGACGGGTTGAAAAAGAGCGTGTCTCCTGGAGCAGGTATACGAATGGGACCGTAGTTGTCCCGGTTTCCGGCGCCTGGTGGGAAAATGCCGTATTCCTTGTAATCTTTCGGATAGATACGGCTGTCGATATGTTTTCCCTTGGGGGCATCCTGGAATCGTTTCCCGTTCACATAAACGATTTTGTTTTTTATCTCGACAGAGTCACCACTCACGGCCAGACAGCGTTTGATGTAATTCTGGGACTGGTCTCTCGGCTGTTTGAAGATGACCACATCTCCCTGTTTCGGTTTTCGGAATCCAGGGGTCTGAACGAACGGTACTGTGATGCCGATCTTGGTATACGGAATGCCGATCCAATCGGGTGTACGAAGTCCGAAAACGAATTTGTTGGCAAGAAGAAAATCCCCAACGAGCAGAGTGTTTTCCATCGAACCGGTGGGAATTCGAAAAGGATAAATCACGAATGCCCGGATGACGAGGGCAATCAGCAGTGCCGTAACAAAGGGTTCGAGATATTCTTTGGTCAGGTTTTTTGAATTCTTTTTTTGGGTTTCTTTTTGTTCAGCCATTCACATACCTCAATCATTTATTTGATCTGCAGCACTGCGAGAAAAGCTTCCTGCGGGATCTGTACCCTTCCCACTTGTTTCATACGTTTTTTCCCTTCCCGCTGTTTCTCGAGCAGCTTTCTTTTTCTTGTGATATCTCCCCCGTAGCATTTTGCTGTTACATTTTTGCGGAGGGGTTTGACTGTTTCCCGTGCGATAATTTTCGAACCGATCGCAGCCTGAATCGCGACTTCGAACATCTGTCTGGGGATGAGTTCTCGCAGTTTCTGAGTCAGTTTTTTACCCCATTCGTAAGCTTTATCTCTATGAACGATCATGGAGAGCGCGTCCACGGGATCTCCGTTGATCAGGATATCGAGTTTCACGAGGTGGGATTCTCTGAATTCAAGGAAATCATAATCGAAGGAAGCATACCCTTTGGAGATGGTTTTTAATTTGTCATAAAAATCGAACACGATTTCTGAAAGAGGAAATTCATATTCCAGATCGACCCGTGTCTGATCCAGATAGGTTGTATTTTTGTAAATCCCGCGTCTTTCCTGAGCCAGTTTCATCAGATTGCCCATAAATTCGGAAGGGACGATGATCTGGGCGGAAATAAAAGGCTCCTCAAATTTTTGAATGTTTTGCACCGGCGGCAATTCGGCCGGGTTGTCAATATTTTTGATTTGACCCTCCGAATTAGTAATTCTGAATTCCACATTGGGAATGGTCGTGATTAAATTCTGTTCGTATTCTCTCTCAAGGCGCTCCTGAACGATTTCCATGTGAAGCAATCCGAGAAAACCCACTCTGAAGCCGAAACCGAGAGCAATGGAACTTTCCGGCTGAAAAATCAGCGACGAATCGTTAAGCTGTAAACGCTCCAGGGCATTTCTCAGTTCCTCGGTTTCATCTGTAGATGCGGGATACATCCCCGAAAAAACCATGGGTTTGGGTTCGCGAAATCCCGGAAGCGGAGAGGATGCCGGATTGTTTTCGAGAGTAATCGTGTCGCCAACTTTCGCATTTTTAAGATTTTTCACTCCCGCAATGAGATAGCCCACTTCTCCGCTTTTCAAACAATCTGTCGCATGCCGGTGCAGTTTGAGAATTCCCAGTTCTTCTACTTCGTAGGTTTTTTTATTGGACATAAACTGGATGATATCGTTTTTATGGATTTCGCCATCGACCACACGGATATAGACGATGGCTCCGCGGTAATAGTCGAATACCGAATCAAAAATCAGTGCTCTTAACGGTAAATTGGAATCTCCTTTTGGCGGAGGAATCCTATCGATGACCGCTTTGAGTACGGCCTCCGTGCCAGTTCCCTCCTTGGCACTGATCTGAAGAATTTCGGATTCATCGGTGCCGATCAGTTCCTGGATCTGTTTTTTAGTTGTGTCGATTTGGGCGCTCGGAAGATCAATCTTGTTGATCACCGGTATGATGGTCAGATCGTTTTCGAGAGCGAGATAGATGTTACTTACAGTCTGGGCCTCGACACCCTGTGTGGCATCCACGATCAAAAGGGCGCCTTCACAGGCCGCAAGGCTTCTTGAAACTTCATATGAAAAATCGACATGGCCCGGAGTGTCGATCAGATTCAGATGATAGATTTTTCCGTCCTGAGCGTGATAATGCATCGTGATCGCATGGGCCTTAATTGTGATTCCGCGTTCTCTTTCGAGATCCATGTTGTCGAGAATCTGGTTGATCATCGATTCGGGAGAGATCGTTTTCGTGGCTTCCAGAAGACGATCCGCCAGCGTCGATTTGCCATGGTCGATATGAGCAATGATGCAAAAATTTCGAATATTTTTTTTCTGCATGACCGGTCAATATAACATTTTTAAGTATTATAGTCAATGACGAAAAATCGGGCATTATTAACCGATCCATTAGAAACCAGTCCGATCTCATCCCGATTTGAAGAAATGGACGTTTGTTGTTTCGTTGCATTTTCCCATACCGCAGGAAAATATTGCCTGCTTTCTTAAAGTCAGATACATCCGGACAGTCAGACAAAACAAGGTTATTTAATGTCAAGCATGTTTTATGCTTATAATTATTTAGAATTTAGAACAATTACAATATTTAACTGAATAAAAATTCCACCTGAGATTCATGTTGGTATGTTTTATGCCTTGTTTTAACACATTGTATATCCAACCACGGGGAGGTGGTCCTATCGATTAGATCTTTTGTGCCCTGAATATCAATATATATAAAGGAGGATTATTATGGAATTATCGGTACTCAATTTTTTGCCTGAAAGTATGGTGCCGATAAACAGGGGAATTTTATTTGTTCTTGTTTTAATTTTATTGATCGCGATGTCGGGCTTTCTTTTTTCCGTCTATTTTCATGAAAAAAGGAAGCAATACATCGCAAAAATGGCTTTGATCTGGAAGGAAATGATTGATTCCATATTCGAGCAAAATTCTGTTCTTGCCGAAATGAATATTTCCGACAAGGATAGAAAGTATTTCAGGGATTTTCTTGTCTATGAATATTTTGAGCGGTCTGTAATCGATCAGTATAAAATACGGCATTTGTATAAACATCTTGGTTTTTTGGATGAAGATTTGTTCCAATTGAGAAATCGTGGCGTGTGGAAAAAGGTAGAAGCGCTGAAGCGGCTGACAGAGTTACATTTTGAGGATGCAGAAGCGGTCGTTGTGGATCTGCTTGAGGATAGAAAAAGTGAGGTCCGAATGGCCGCTTTGAAAATGTTGTCCACGATTAACAGCAAGCTGTTGTTTGACATGCTTCCCGCTCTTTTTGAGAACCATTCCCAATGGAATTGTCAAAAATTGGTAAATATCCTTTTTGCCGCGGAAATACCAGCGGGTTGTTTAAGGTCGCTGGCCTCTTCTTTGAATGGAGAACTGAGAAAAGCTGCTGCCCTGCTTCTTGGAGCAGATGGGAAAGAAGAAGCGATACCCATGTTGTGTGTTCTGGCCAAAGATCCGCTCAACGAGGTGCGTCGGGAAGCTGTGGCTGCTCTGGGCCGCATCAATTCTGACGAGACGATCGTACTGGTATCGAGGAAGTCTTTCGATCGTCATCCTCCTGTGCGTGAAACCGTGGCGAAAGCGCTGAGGAATGCGCAGGGAGATCAAAAACTTTTTGTGCTGAATCGTTTGGCCGATGACCCGGAATATAATGTGCGTTATCATGCTTTCTTTTCTTTGAATTTGATGGGGCCGAACGGGAAGGACGTTATTCGTACTTACTCAAATAAGTATCCGGATCTTGTCAGAGAATTTGTTCCAGCCACTTGTTGAATGTCCGGTTAAAATTTTTTTTATGATTATTCCCACAATGGTGTTGATTGATTCCATTGCAGGGAAGGGAAATATATTATTGCATGCTCATATCACTCATCCACATGTAAATCTTGAAAAAAGAACTTGACATTCAATAATCATTATTATATTTTTATCTGGTATTCAAAATCCGGAGTAGCTCAATGGTAGAGCGGGTGGCTGTTAACCACTAGGTTGGGGGTTCGAGACCCTCCTCCGGAGCAAAAATAGAGGTCCAAAATAGGTTGGGCCTTTTTTGTTTATATCGGAATCTAAACCTAGGACGCTTCCAACTCTGAAGATTGCATTATCGGGGTGGTAAAAAAGATCAACAACGATTTTCCTCTCGCTTTTCGGCTTGGTAGCCTTCGACTACCTGTGCGTGAATTTCAAACTAAAATTCCCCATTTTTTTTACTTTAAAATTCCACAATTATGGGAATCTATCCCTTTGGGAAAAGAAAAAAATTATTTCATATTATTTGCTACTACACTTAAAAAAGACTTTTTTCTATCTTTTAAGCGATAGCCCAAATTTGGTCCGATTTTAAAAACACTTCAATGATTTTCCAATTGAAAAGATTTGATCCAAAAATGTACCCAAATTATAATTTTTTTATTTTTCTTATTTACTATAAGTCCTTTCAATAGGTTTTATGTTTTATATTCAATAATTATTACTGAAAAAATCAGGAAAACTGACCATTAAATAAAAAAACCTTGCATTTTAATTAAATATATTGTATAATATAAAGAGATAGTACATTTCATGGACGAACAGTAAAAAAAGGACTTCTTAAACCTCATTAATTCGGCGTCTTTTGTTATAATTTCAATTGCTTCCGATGGGATTGGCTACATTGATTGTAAATGGTTGATTGGAAAGTTTTTCTAATAATTTTTAAAAGGAGAGAAATTATGGAAGAAAGAAAATCACCAAAATCAAAAGTGGAATCCACATTTGATTTTAAAAGTTCAATCGAAAAAGACGATGCTTTGGTCTTGGAACTATTAGATAGTCCAATTAAGACTCTGAAAAATCGTGACATCAGATGTGATCAAGAGATGATCAACAATCTAAACAAGGTTCGAAATAATGTTCTTGATCGCGCCAGGGCTGCATTTATTGAATCCGGTATCGCTAAAACTAGCCTTATGGGTTGTATGGGCTGTATGGGCTGTATGGGATGTTCTGATATAATGTAGAAAGAAATCATCCAATTTAGCCAGCAAATATCTTCACATCCAAACAATTGGAAGTTTTACATACTTAGAATTATCACAGCAAGAGGTTTATTAACTCTTGCAGTAGTTCTAAGTAACTAGATATTATTGTATTTAGAGAATGAAAATAAAGCATAAAAATTGAAAAATATCATTACTCCCATCCTCGCCCAATGGGATGTCACAAAAGGATGTAATTTTTCCTGCCCTTTTTGTTTGTCAAGTAGCGGGAAACGATCTCAAAATGAACTAAGTTTTAAACAGGCACGTGCTATAATAGATAAATTGCACTCAAGCGGAGTTTTATTTCTTAGATTCCTTGGGGGAGAACCATTTTTTCGAAAAGATATGCTAGAAGTGATGCGATATGTTGCCGACAAGGGGATGCTTATGGTTTTTAGTACAAACGGTTCTCTGGTTACCGAGGAAACTGCTAAAACACTGAAAGAAATTCATGAAAATATCAGCTATTTCCAAATTAGTCTTTATGGGACCAATCAACATTATTATCAGGAATTTACTACTAATTCAAAGAGTTTTGATTTAGTTGAAAAAGGTATCAGCTTTTTGAAAAAATTCGATTTAAATCCTTATATATTTTGGGTATTAACAGAAAAAAATATTAACCAACTTGAAGCAGCATACCAACTCACAAGAAAATGGGAATTACCTGTACTTAGAATTTCATTGAAACTCCATCTTGGCAGAGGAAAAATTAATTACAATAATAATTCTGAGAGAAAACCAAACTTATGGGCTCAGGCGATTGAAACACTTCTATCTCTAAAAAGCCTCGTAGACAAGCATAAAACACCAAGAGTGGAATTACATGCCAGACCTCTTTTAGGTAAATATTTATATAAACATGTCGGACTACCTTTCTTTTATATCCCTTGCAAAGCGGCAAAAACCATGTTGTATGTAGATTCAGAGGGTAAATGTAGCCCATGTCCATTTGGATATTTCATGCCAGAATCATATTGTTCATACTTGAATTTAAAAGGAACTGCCTTGAGTTTATTAGATTATGAAGTAAAAGATATTTGGCAATCAGAATTGTTCGAAACCTATAGAAATCTTCACGATCCAAAATTACATCCAAAGAAAATAAATAAGAATTGTCCACATTACAAGGCTGGGATTTGTGCGCCATGTATTTTTACACCATGTCTCTGTAATTCAACAATAAAAATGATAAACGAAACAAGAATGGAAAAAATTCAATAAGTGCCGAATTTATGAATTAAATAACAATTGAGGATACAGGATCACTCTCATAATATAATTTGATCAAAAGTGGTTATATTAAGCAAATTTTGAAAGGTGGAGTATCAATATATTTATATACTAAAATTAAACTGTACTAATCGAAATAGTCATTAATTGAATTGATAGGTGATTCATTACACCAATATTAATCGATCATCCATTTTCTAAGTAGTGGTAACGGTACCCTCCGTCTGTAGAATAGAGAGGATCACATGGAATTTTAGCATCATCTAAAATTCATACCAAAGCTTTTCTTACCAATCGTCTTTTCCTAGAAAGAATAAAAATAGCAATTTAAAAAATCTTATTAAGAATAATTTCTAGATTTATCTTTAAACTTCTATTAGATTTCTATAAAATAGTACTAAGGAGCATTTTATGACGGAACTGATCCCAAGAAAATTATTGTTTGGTAATCCTGAGAAAATCGGAATCAAAATATCACCTGATGGAAAATGGATATCCTATCTGGCACCATCAAAAAAAAATGTTTTAAATATATGGGTGCAAAAGATAGGAGAAAATAAAGCGGAAATGGTTACGCAGGATGAGTATCGGGGTATCCGTATGTATGCGTGGTCTTATAAAAAAGATACAATTCTCTATCAACAGGATCAGCACGGAAACGAAGACTGGCACCTTTATATTACTAATATTCAAACCAAAGAAACAATGAATGCCACTCCGTTTAAAGGAGTCCGTGTACAGAATATAATAATACACAAAGATTTTCCGGATTTTATATATATAGGATTGAACAAACTTAATCCTGAACTTTTTGATATCTATAAACTGGATCTTCAATCACTTGATATTTCTCTAAATATAAAAAATTGGGGAAATGTTCTAGCCTGGGGGAAAGACCATAATTTTGTTGTTCGTACAGCTTCTGGTATAGATCCAGCTACTGGTGAACATATTATTTACGTCCGGGAGAATGAAGCAGAATCATTCAGAGAGTTACTACGTGTACCATTTTATGAAGAAATTTATGTTTTGGAATTTACAGAAGACAATAAAAACCTCTATTTTCTTTCTTCCCTTGATGCGAATACTATCGGCATAGTGGAAACGGATTTTTACTCAGGTAAAACAATCCGTGAAATAGTCAGACATCCAAAAGCGGATATAAGTAATACGATTGTGCATCCGGTTACTCATGTTATACAGGCTGTAGCCAGTAATTACTTAAAAAGGGAATGGCAATTTTTTGATAAAGAAGTGGAAAAAAATTTTAAAATATTTAATAGTATAGGAGACGGTAATGTACATCTTGTTTCAAGAGATAATAATGATATAATATGGATCATCGCTTATGAATCAGATACAACTCCTGTGAAATACTATTCATTTGATAAACAGACTGGTAAACTCACATTTCTTTTTGACAGTCAGCCCAAACTCAATCCATACAATTACGTTAAGATAAAGCCTATTATTATTAAAGCATCGGATGGCATGGAATTAGTTTCTTATCTTACTGTCCCTGATAGAGAAGGTCCTAATCCGCTGGTATTATTAGTCCATGGTGGTCCATGGTCCAGGGATTTATGGGGATGGGTTGCTTCTGTTCAATGGCTAGCTAACAGAGGATATGCTGTGTTGCAGGTAAATTACCGTGGTTCCTCCGGTTTTGGTAAAGAATTCCTTAATGCAGGGAATAAAGAATGGGGAACCGGTAAAATGCAACAGGACTTAACAGGTGCCGTAAACTGGGCCATTAATGAGAATATTGCCCTTCCAGATAAAATAGCAATATTTGGCTACAGCTACGGAGGGTATGCTGTATTGGCAGGATTGGCATTTACACCGGATCTCTACTGCTGCGGTGTGGATGTAGTCGGTCCGTCCAATCTTAAAACTCTTATTAAGAGTATACCTCCTTACTGGAAGCCGGCTAAAAAAAATATATTATTGCGTATTGGTGATGTGGAAAAAGATTCAGAGTATAATAAAAAAATATCTCCTTTGTATCATGCAGAAAAAATAAAAAAACCGCTTATTATTGCCCAGGGAGCGATTGATCCACGTGTGAAAAAAGATGAATCGGATCAAATAGTTAAGGCTATGCGAGCAAAAAGTATACCTGTAACCTATATAATTTTCCCAGATGAAGGCCATGGATTTGCCAGACCAGAAAACAGAATGGAATTTTATGCCCGGATAGAATCATTCTTGTTTAAACACCTGGGAGGAAGAACAGAACAATATACTCCTGTAAAAGGCTCAACAGCTGAGGACTTTTAGGGTAATTTATTATTAACTTGTCTATATCATTATAGTAAAGGGAAATATGAATTTGTAGGGATTAATCTTTGATTCAGTTCTCTATCTATTCCTCATTAATGATAATCCATTTGCTTTGAGTTGTTTTATCACTCCTATTATCTCTTGCTCTTTTTCGTTTTTAATTAATTTTCCATTTATAAAATTAAAGCCATATGGGATTTGACCTTTGTAACTTTTGGATTTTGATTTTTTAATTTTTTGAGAATTCTTTAAATTCACATCATTGGTAAACAGAAGAGGAATAGTTCGAAAATTTAAGACATTGGGGAGCAAATATGACATTAAACCGACCCAAAAGTAAGGTCGGTTTTTTATTGAAAAATGAAAAAGGGTACCGTTCAATTTAAAATTGTTTGTTATAGTCATATAAAAACGGTATTATCCACGGAAGATTATCCAAAATATTTTACTTGCTATTTTATTCGAACCGCTTTAGATTAAATTAAATCCAGAGATTGATTTTCAAAAGCACTGCTTCACAGAATCCCGATTCTTATGGATAATCATACAGGGTGAATTGGGATATATCGGTTGCATCCACTGCATCCTGATTGTAATTATTATCTTGCATGTGATTGTAAAAATGGTTTTTATTAAGGAGTCTGAAATGCATACGAAACGAACAATTTTTATAATCATTACCATAGTATTCATTCCACTCCTCTTTTTTCGATGTACCAAAAAGGAGAAGGAAGAAGTCACTGTCATACAGCCCGAGGCTGTCGAAATAGAGGTGGATGTTCCGCAGGTACATTGGGAGAAATCTATCGGTGTACTTCCGGTAAAGAGTGAATCCATGTCGCTTGTCAAAAATTCCTTGGCCGATCTGGTGTCGAGCCGTTTGTATTCCGATCTGTCCAAAATACAGGGTCTGAAGGTGTATTCGCCTGTCACTTCCGAACTTGTCGATCAGAGTATCTTGCAGGCGGATTATCTTCTCAAAACAGACATTACCGAAGAAGAAGAGGAACAGATGTCGATTCAGGTTCAACTGATCGATGCAAAAAAAGAGGTCAATAGACCTGCCAAAATTTATGGGGAAACATTTCATTCGCTTTTTGCTGTTGAAGAGGGAGCCGCTAAAACTGTTGCAGAAAAATTAGGTTATACGATGGGTACGGGAGAAAGTATTTCTTTGGAAACGACTTCTCCAGAGGTCCGAAAACTTTATCTGGAAGCCCAGGGATTTCAAGTTCAGGGAAAGAGAGAATCGGTGAATCAGGCTGTGGAAAAATATAAAGAAGCGCTTCGCATCGATTCGACATTTACACAGGCATGGATCGGACTGGCAGAAAGCTATCTTCAGATTGTTTATAGCGGCTGGGATCGAAATGTGGTATGGCCGAAATTGGCGCATGAAGCCAGTCTCAAAGCAGTTCATTATGACAGTACTCAGGCAGAGGCTTATTTGATGCTCGGACAGGTCTATCTTGCTTGGGGAGATTTCAAACAGGCGGAGCAAACATACAAAAAGGCATTGAAGATCAATAACAATCTGGATCAGGCCTGGATCGGTCTGGGGCAAATTTATTCCCAATTCGGATTGTACGAAGCCAGTCTGAAGGTTTTTGATAAAGCGCTGTCGCTCAAACCGGATGACGCCGGCGTTTCTCTCAATTATGCTATGATTTTGGTCGGTCTTCGACAGTATAAAGAGAGTGAGAAAGTTTTCCGGAGAATTTTGACCATCCATCCCGAAGAACAGTATTTTCATTCGTTCTTGGCTTTGACTCAATTTTATCAGGATAATATTTCCAATGCGGCGAGCGAAATTCAGCTGGGTCTGAAATCGGAAGTATATAGGCCGTTCTCTCATGCCGTTCTCGGAATGATTTACACCAAACAGGGGAAACTGGATGAAGCTTTAAGTGAAGTCGAACTCGAAGTGAAACCCTATGTCGGGAACAACGGTTCTCTTGCCTCTGCGGTGGCGGCGATCTATGCTTTGTTGAAACGGGATGGTCAAGCTGTACAATGGCTCGAGAAAGCTATTCAATTCGGATATCGTGAATATCCGTGGGTGATGAATGACCCAAATTTCAAGGATCTTCACAATGATGGACGATTTATACAACTGATGGAAAAGGTGAAAGAAAACTGGAAGAAGAATATGGAATTGTACAATAGGGAGGGATCTGCTTGATAGCAGAATAGCAATCATTTGTTGCGGTTTCAAAGGGGGAGCACGATGAAGATTTTGTTTTATTTCATTTTATCTAGTTTTCTGATTTTCTTTTCCGTTTCTAAAGCCACCATTATTGATGATGTGCTTCTGATCCCCATGACCGAGACCGTGCCGGCCATCGACGGTCAGCTCGATCCGGTGTGGCACAATGTGACCAATACGCATATGGGAAAATTTGCGGACGATATGTCTCCGGACAACTGGCTGGATTATTCTACCTCATTTCGGCTCATGTGGGATGAAGGTTATTTATATCTCTTCATGCATTTTATGGATGATACAACTCAAACCGATTCCCCGGATTCTTGGAAAAATGACGGCTGTGAATTATATAACGTCGCGGATGAATACCGAGGATGGTGGTGAGATGTTTCATGGCGGTATGTTTATGGTAGAACAGAATACTATCCGGGTACATTTGATGATGGCATTGGTGCCTGGTGTGATACGGAATATGGTTATAATTTTGAACTGGCCATTCCTGAAGATTCACTTACATTTGAATGTATTAAAGATAGGCTGATTGCACTTGAGATTCAGGGAAATGACAGGGATCATACAAGTAAGGAATCAATCAGCAAGTGGTGGAGCAGCAGCCATGATACGTGGTTCAATCCGATGATATGGGGCGCGGCTCAATTGGTGAATGATCATAGGGTCAACAATGAAGTTCTTTACGTTTATCAAACCGACACGCCTCCGATTATTGATGGCTTCATCGAGGGAGAATCCTGGGAAGATATGCCCGAGATTTCATTCAACAAATATTTGGAAGGGACGGACTTGGAAACCATGGACGGTTGGTCGGACATAAAAATGAGTTTCAGAACCATGTGGGATACCAGTTATTTTTACCTCTATGTCAATGTGATTGATGATACGATCAATACAGCATCAGCGAGTCCTTATGAAAATGATGGCATTGAATTAATTATTGATCCATGGGATGGCAAACATACTGGTATAAATCTAAGTCAACTCATTGATTGGGTTTGGGAGTATGGTGGAAATTTATATGGCGGTTTTAGTTATGCTGTTTTTAGTTGGGCAAAAAACAACACGGGATACAGTTTTGAAGCGGCTATTCCTTTTGAAGATATGCAATTGACACTAAAAGATACCACTGTGTTTGGATTTGAAATTCAGGTGAACGACAATGATCAAGGTCAGAGAGATAATGTTTTAAAATGGTGGTCTGAGAGTTACGATTCATGGTTCAATCCTTTTGTTTTAGGGACAGTACAACTTGTTGGTGAAACACCGTTTCATACTTCTGTGGAGACTCAGTCTCATATAGTTCGGGATTTTATTTTAAATCAGAATTATCCCAATCCCTTCAATCCAACCACCGAGATTTCATACTCACACGATCGATCCACCAATGTGAAGCTAGTTGTTTTTGATTTGATGGGAAGGGAGATTCAAACTCTCGTTGATCAAGTTCAATTCCCCGGCGTTCACAAAGTCATCTTTGATGGATCTGGCCTGAGTAACGGTGTTTATTTTTATAAACTCGAGACGGATCGAAATGTGATGGTAAAAAAGATGATATTGGTGAAATGATCAATTTTAGGGAGGGGTGGCTATGAAAACTTTAACAAGAATTGTCTTTTTAAGCCATTTGTTACTCTCATTTGTATTGCATGCGACCATTGTTGATGATGTACTTATGATTCCCATGACCGAGACAGTGCCTGTGATTGACGGTCAGCTCGATCCGGTCTGGTACAATGTGACCAATACACAGATGGAAAAGTATGTTGGTGCTGGGTATAGCTATAACTATAGTGAACCTGATAATTGGCTGGATTACCATACCTCTTTCCGGATGATGTGGGACGAGGATAATTTATATCTGTTCATGCATTTCATGGATGATACGGCACAAACCGATTCTCCGAATACATACGAAAACGATGCATGTGAGTTGTACCTTCTAACAGAGGAATTGAGAGTGCCAATAGTTCCCTTATCGGACCTTAATTGGCGGTATACTTACGGAGAAACAGAATATATGCCAGGTGTATTTGATGATGGCATTGGTGCCTGGTTCGATACAGAATATGGCTATAATTTTGAACTGGCCATTCCTGAAGATTCACTTACATTTGAATGTATTAAAGATAGGCTGATTGCACTTGAAGTTCAGGGAAATGACAGGGATAATGTAAGCAAGGAGTCGGTCAGCAAGTGGTGGAGCAACAGCCATGACTCATGGTTTAATCCGATGATATGGGGCGCGGCGCGATTGACGGGTCGAAGGATAACAGATATATTAGATATATCCAAAATGCGGGTTAGGCCTGAGATTGATGGCATAATGGATGATGCCTACAATTATTCCTCTGAAATTTCTATGAATACGTATGTTGAGGATACGGATTTGACCACATTCTCAGGCGGGAAAGATCTGCAATTTACCTACCGTGTTGTTTGGGATTATTTAGGATTTTATTTTTTTATTAACGTTATCGATGATGAAATTGCCACGGACTCTCCCAATCCGTATGAAAATGATAGTGTGGAACTCTATTTTGATGTTACGAATTTGAAGAATGAGGGTGCCTATGTAAAAGGTAACGATTTTCAATGGCGGTATGTCTATGGCGAAACCGAATATCAACCCGGCGTATTCGATCCCGGTACGGGTGCATGGCTGGAGAAAGATGACGGATATACATTCGAATTATTTATCCCCGCTGATTCGATCCCATTGGATTTGGAAAGTGATCAGATATTTGGATGGGAAGTTCAGGTCAATGACAGGGACAATGGAGCGCGTGAAGTCATCGGCAAATGGTGGTCTCTAAGCAATGATACCTGGTTTAATCCCAGTCTATTTGGGACAGCCTGTTTAAAAGGCTTTTGTTGTGGTCCTGATACAACTTATACTGATTCATATGTTTTTTCTGCAATACAATTTAAGTTAAATCAAAACTATCCCAATCCCTTCAATCCAACCACCGAGATTTCATATTCACTCGATCGATCCACCAATGTGAAGCTAGTTGTTTTTGATTTGATGGGAAGGGAGGTTATGACTCTCGTTGATCAAGTTCAATCCCCCGGTGACCACAAAGTTATCTTTGATGGATCTGGTCTGAGTAATGGTGTTTATTTTTATAAACTCGAGACGGATCGAAATGTGATGGTAAAAAAGATGATATTGGTGAAATAGTCTCAAATGATATGTGGCGTATTCTGATTCTGAGAGAGGAAAAAGGAGGCTCTGGGATATTTTTTAGTTGAAACAGGAACAAACGATAGAGTCATCCGTGGAGAGTTTCGTGATGGCTGTTTTAAAGGCGGAATCGATATTTTTGTCCTCGTATCAAATTCGACCTTTATTCTTTTTCCCATCTATGGATTGTGTATAAATAGTGTAAAATGTACTGAGGTTGTGTTATGATTAAATTGATTATTTCTGAAGAGCTGCTTTATCCCAAAGCCGTTATCATGGCCATTCTGTTTTTAGCTCTCTGCGCCTTTATCGGATGGTGTTGGAAGCGTTTTTTCGGATCCAAGTTATCCAGAACAGCCGGTTTTATCGCAGTCACCGCTCTTGTTGTGGTCTTTATCCTTTTCATGATTATTGGTATGAAACCAGACCATGATGAAGTGGAACACGCGCATGCTGCCTGGCAAATGTCTCAGGGATTGCTTCCCTATACAGATTTTTTCCAGCATCACAGTCCTGCTTTTTGGATATTGCTTACTCCTATATTCAAAATTCCGGCTTTATCAAGTTATATTCTGGAAACGATTCGTATTATATCCACTTTCCTCAGTCTGGCTACCCTCGTCATTGTGATTTTCATGACGAAATATATATGGAAAGATAATCTGTCTATCCCGATTGTTATCCTGCTTGTTTTCAGTCATTCAATAGCCGTTGAGCTCTATAATTTGAGGCCTGATTTACTTGCGAATGTATTCATTATGGCTGTTTTCTTTTTGATGATACGTTTTAGTAAAACCTGGTCATACTGCATTTCAGGGTTCCTGCTCGGTCTGGTTTTGTCATTGTCGCCGAAATACTTGCCTTTTATTTTTATATTGCCTTTCATTATGGTTCTGAATTACAAACGTATCTTATTTTATTTACGATATTTACCGGTGCACCTGACTGGGATGGTTGTCGGTCTTATTCCCTTGGTTGCATGGTTGTATTACCACCATCTTTTGGATTCGTTTTATCGCTGGGTATTTTTGTTTAATGTCAACAGGATAGCGATGGGAGGTGACAGGGTTTTTGGGGGAGAGTTTCAGTTCATACTCACCCTCTTCGCTTTTATCGGTTGTTACCGACTAATTCAATCAAAAAATAAACATCAAAATTTTGTAGGAAAATATTTGACTATTTTTCTTCTTTTATCGGCATGTGTTTATTTGAAAATCTCAAGAATTCATCATGAATATTATGAACAAATTTTTGTTTTATGTGCTTCTGTTGCTGCTGCGGGTCCTTTTCTGTTACTGATGAAAAGATGGATTGCTGAACGTCGTACCATTCTTTTATGTTTATTCATCGGCATTCTTGTCTGGCCTTGTCTACATAAAGTGCAAGGGGAGATTCGCGAGAAGGCTTTTTTAAATGGCAGAAAGTATATCCAAACCTTGCAAAAATTGGCAAAAAACGAAACGGTGATTTGCATTCCTCCATATCATCCTATATATTGTCGAGATGCGCTTGACATCAACAACGCCTGGCAGTATTATTATTATCTTTCGCTTCCTGAATTCCGGGACAGAATGTTGAATACTGTGGACAAAATCATTCAAAAAAAACCTGCCATTATTTTGAATCACCATAGAGACGGGTTCATACAGCACCTGCTAAGATCAGGCATTATTACGCAAGAAGGGGCGGATTCATTAACGATCTATCTTGATACACATTACTGTTTAGCGTATATTCAGAATATGGAGTTTTGGATTCGAAAAGATCGATATGAATGGTATCAAAAATTTCAAAATGAATTTTAGCCCGATCTGTTCATAAATAATATGCGCTTCGCGTAGGGGTTCGGGATAACCATGAAAAATTCATCTGAACATCCGCTTGGAGTAGAAATAACATTTTCAATGGGTCAAGATTCCTCGAGGTTAGGTTTTATGAATTTTTCACGGTTAGAAATCGTTGCTTCTCAGAACCGAGATTCTAAGAGATGTTTTATCATGTTATAGAAAGTTTTTAAAGTAACTGCCATGTTCGAATTCAGATTTTCGGATTTTTTTTCTCCTCGTCGTCTTCTCTACTGGCGAAGGCTGTTATGGAAAAGCCAGTATTTTCCGATTGAGAGACAAAGAGCCCTGCAATGGGAATTGTTGTCAGGTTTATTGAATCATTGTTTTTCGAATGTGCCTTACTATAAAACACTTCTTTCAAGTTTGGGTTTGAAACGATCTGATTTTAATTGTCTTGAAGATATATCAAAACTACCGATTTTAAACAAAAATAAAGTGTTGGATCAAAATGAATCATTTAAGGCAAAATTATTTGAGAAATACCGTCCCAGCAAGAGGAATACCACTGGAACCACAGGCACTCCGCTACAGGTGTACTGGGACCTTGATACCAATGTGATGGAACTCCTCTGTCATTGGAGACATTATTCCTGGTTCGGTTACAAACTCGGTATGCCATTTCTGGATATTCGCAGTTATAGTCAGCATTTATCCGGGCATTTTAGATGGAACTGGAAATGTCAAAGTCTTGAGATTTCGAGTAGTCATTTGAATGAGTCGAATATCAAAGCCTATGCAAAACTGTTTAAAAGATATCGTATCCGGTTTTGGCGCGGTCATCCCCACGCAATAGACCAGTTGTGTCGTTATTTGGATAACGCAAAAATTTATGATGTGAAACCCAAATACATCGTTACGGTGGGTGAGGCGTTATTGGAATATCAGCGGCATTTCATCGAATCCTGGACAGGCGTTTTCATAGGAGACAATTATGGACTGACAGAACATAACGCACTTATCTGTCAATGTCCCGAAGGCGGTTATCATATTGCTACAGAGTACGGTCTTGTTGAAATCATCAAAGAGGATGGAACACCGGCCAATTTTGGTGAGGAGGGCAGGATTATCGCCACAGGTCTGCATAACAAGGCATTTCCTTTGATTCGTTATGATACGGGCGATTATGCAATATTGTCCAATCAAACATGTTCATGCGGAAGAACATTGCCTTTGATCGAAGCGTTAACCGGCAGAATTGACGATCATGTTATGGATGTTAATGGACGATGGGTTTCCAGTCTTTACCGGTCATTTAAATTTGTCAAAGGTATTCGCTGTTCTCAGATCGTTCAAAAAGAATTCGGCGCCATTGATGTTTATATCGTTCCCGCAAAAGATTATAATGAACATATAAAAACATTGTTACTTGCTGGATTGCACAAAGAATTGGGTGAAAGAATGAATATTCAGATTTACACTGTTAGGGAACTTCCATTTCAATCCCTTAAAAAATTTAAATTTGTCATTAATCGGTTACAACAGGAAACTTCTGTCAGTGGGGAAAATGCCTGAAATGTAAAGTCTCTAAGGCTGTGATATGATATTCTTTTATGCCATATCCAGAACTATAAATTGGAATACCATTTTGTTTGAAATGGCATTCTTTAAACAATGGTATTTATTCAATGCATAATCCTATTTATATTTCAATTCTTGGCGGAGGTCCTGCTGGTCTTGCCGCGGGATATTATGCTGCAAAGGGGGAATTTAAATTTACAATATACGAAGCCAGTAACAGGATTGGCGGAAACTGTGCGACTTTGACTTGGAACAATTTCCGTTTTGATTTGGGTGCACATCGTTTCCATGACAAAGATGAGAAGGTTACCCAAGATATAAGCCATTTACTGAAAAACGATCTGCATAAAATAAATATCCCCAGTCAAATTTATTATAACGACCGTTTAATCAATTTCCCTCTTGCCCCGTTGAATCTCATAAGAAATATGCGTCCAATGGCTGTATGTGATGCAGGAATGACCTGGTTGATGTCCAGACTTATCAATAACAAGGCATCGTTTAGGAGTTTTGAAAGCCTTGCAATACATACTTACGGAAAAACAATTGCAGAACGGTTTTTATTGAATTATTCTGAGAAATTGTGGGGTTTGCCGTGCAACAGGCTCTCACCAGACATATCGGGAAAACGACTTAAAGGTTTAAACCTGACTACTTTTCTCATGGAAGCATTTACATCTAAGATGGCCAAGGCCGAACATTTGGATGGTTCCTTTTATTATCCTGAAAAAGGGTTTGGTGAAATCGTGGAAAGGATGGGTAATTTCATCGGTTCAAAAAACATTCTCACCAATTCACGTGTAACCAGGATCTATCATAAAAATAATAAAATTGATGGGATCGAAATAAATAATCGTCACATTATAAGAACAAATCATGTCATCAGTACACTGCCTTTGCCAATGTTTGTACATATGATGGAGCCTGCCCCCCCGGAACAGATTCTAACGTTATCCAATTCGCTTTCTTTTCGCAGCCTGCTTCTGATCGTACTTTTTCTGAATGTGGAGTCGGTTACGCAATCTGGCACCGTATACTTCCCGGGTTTTCAGTTTCCTTTTACCCGTGTATCCGAACCAAAGAACAGAGGTCCATTTATGTCCCCGCCAGGAAAGACCTCGCTCATTGTTGAAATACCATGCAGTCAGGATGAAAAGACAGGTGCCGCTGAAAATCATCAGTGGACGAAAATGGTTTGTTCGAAACTCAACCAGATCGGATGGATTGAGGAAAAATATATCATCCATTCGCTGGTGCACCGTGTGGATTATGCCTATCCTGTATTGGAAATCGGTCATGAAAAAAAATTGGAGAGGATCTTGGATTTTCTGAATCGATTTACAAACCTGAAACTTATCGGGCGGAACAGCTTGTTCAAATATACGCATTTCCATGATATGATGCGATTCGGTTCCAGCGTTATTGATGAGTATGTATAGAAGACGATTTCCTGGCAGGTCGTCGTATATCGAACAAGTGATTGAGTGAATGAAGACAGCTTTTGTTGTAAAGTGGAATTCACTTTTTTAAAATTATCCCAATCCATTCAATCCGGCCACGGAAATTTCGTATTCTCTCGATAAGCCTGTTGATATCAAACTGGTTGTTTTTGATGTGATGAGACGGGAGATTGCGACTCTGATCAATCAGATACAGTCTTCTGGAAATTACAAAGTCGAGTCCGATCTGAGCAACGATGGTTATTTTTACAAGGGTGAAACGGCTCGGCATATCATGTTAAAAAGATGACACTGATCAAAATAGAACCCACAAAATATCCTTTTATATAAAAAGAATGGTACAATTTGTGCGTTTGGAGTTTGCAAATCAATTGTTGCCGACTCTGAATTGAAGATTAGTCCATTCAGTCCTTAAAAGAGTTGGTCTTTTAATTCTTTAATACAGTATTTCCCAAAGAGAAAACGGATCATTGTTTGATAACATAAAAATATCTTTTCCCGTAATTGTTAATTAAATAGTTATGTAATCTATATGTAATCGTTATTTTCTAAGATGAATACGATGTGTAATAAGTAAATGCATAAATAAGGTTCATTTCTTTTTTACTCCTGAGGTGCTTAATTATGAGAATATCGAGGTAACGACAATCATTTCGAATTGCAAAATGGAGGAATACAGAATGAAATTCGGGAGATGTTTTAAGGAGAATTTTTTTATCGGAGTATGGATCGTTGTTTTTTTGTTATGTTTACACATTTCACCAGTTTTATCTCAGGTGGTTAACATTCCCGATGCAGTTGGGGATGTTGGGATTCCAGTTGATGCGACTATTCCTACACCGCCGGCCGGGACAATCAGCGGTTGGGACATGCAGCTTGTGAGATTGACTTACAATTCTTCGACGGATGTGATGTCCGTGTTTATGGATTTTGACGGCATCGGAGGCGACGCGGATGATGACGGAGATCCCGGCGGAACAAGTGCCTGGCTCGCTGTCCGCGGCGGGACCGACCATGCCAATCTGAGCGGACCGGAAGCATTGTGTATTGGCTTTGATTCGGACAATGATTTCCAGGCCGAATTTGTGGTGGGTGTGAGCAACAGTACAAGCATGGATTTTAGTAATTTTGCAATTCATAATTGTAACGGAGCGGCGCTTTATTCGCCTCAGACCAGTGTTTTGTGGGGGACCAAAATTGCCGATATCACGGATGCAGCCTGGAGCTCGGGCGATCTTTCATTTACGATACCCAATTTTTCAACCATGCCGGGATTTTCTTTTACACCCGGCGAGAGTTTTACGGTACGGCTCATGGCTTTTGCCGGTTCCGATGATGATGACGGCATTGGTGAGGACAAAGTGCCCAATTCTCCGGGCGAGGTGGATTTTTTTGCGGATTATGGGGATGCGCCGGCACCCTATCCTACTCTGAAAGCAGACAACGGCGCCTATCATGTAATCAATTACAGTCTCACACTGGGTGCGAGTATCGACGGTGAAGCCGACGGCCAGCCGAATGCTGGCGCCACCGGAGATGATATAGATGGCAATGACGATGAAGACGGTGTCACATTCCTGACCAATCTGGTGCGGAGTCAGCAGGCCACGGTCCGGGTGAATGCTTCGGCATCCGGAAAGTTGGATGCGTGGATCGATTTCAATGACGACGGGGACTGGGCAGATTCCGGGGAAAAAGTTTTCGACAATGTATCGGTCAGTTCTGGCAACAATGATCTGACGTTTACAGTGCCAGCAACAGCAACCATAACGACTCAAACGTTTTCCCGATTTCGTCTCAGCTCCGCAGGGGGATTGTCTTACACGGGAAAGGGCGATGACGGTGAAGTGGAAGATTACGCAGTAGAGATCCGGGACTATCTGGATTTCGGAGATGCACCGGAAACCAATTATCCGACGACTCTGACGAACAACGGTCCGAGACATCAGATTCAATCCGGCGTCAGACTGGGAAGCAGCATTGACAATGAATTCGACGGCCAGCCCAATTCTGGTGCGACCGGAGACGATATTGCCGGGATTGATGATGAAGACGGTGTGGCTTTTCCTTCGGGACTGGTTCAGGGAGCCAATTCCAGCGTCAATGTCACTGCTTCGGTCGCGGGATACCTTCACGCCTGGGTTGACTGGAACGATGATGGGGATTGGGATGATGCTGGCGAAAAAGTTTTCAACAATCAGATACTTTCTCCGGGAGTGAACAATCTCTCAATCAGTGTTCCCTGGGATGCCCAGCTCGGGCAAACCTATTCCCGTTTTCGTTTTGTGACCGGTTCCACGCCGGGAATGGCTTATACCGGTTTGGCTTCCACGGGTGAGGTTGAAGATTATGTGGTGACCATTTCCGAGCAGATTGATTTTGGAGATGCACCCGATCCGACCTATCCCACTTATCTGGCAAACGATGGCGCCCGGCACCGTATGGACGGATCGCACTTTCTGGGTTCTTCTGTGGATTCGGAAAGCGATGGCCAACCTACATCTGGAGCAGATGGGGATGATACGGATGGAAATGATGATGAGGATGGTGTGACATTTACCTCCCAACTGGTTCCTGCACTGACAACCACTCTCAATGTCAGTGCCAATGCGGCCGGTTTGCTCTCCGGCTGGGTCGATTTTAATCGGGACGGCGACTGGAACGATACGGGTGAACAGGTTTTCAATAACGAATCCCTCTCTGCAGGTGTCAATTCACTCAGTTTTGCTGTGCCATACGGTGCACAGTCCGGCGACACGTACGCCCGATTCCGTTTCAGCACAAACAGCGGCCTTTCGACGACCGGATACATAGACAATGGTGAAGTGGAAGATTATCTGGTCACGATTCAGCCGGGACGGGATTACGGAGACGCCCCAGATCCGGCCTATCCGACGCTTTTGGCGAGTTCCGGTGCCTATCATACGATTTCGAGCGGATTCTATCTGGGCGGTTCCATTGATGCTGAAGCAGACGGACAACCGACGGTTGGGGCCGATGGCGATGATATAAATGGGATTGATGATGAGGATGGGGTGGTTTTCAACAGTACACTCAGGCCTTATCAATCGGCCTCCATTACGGTAACAGCTTCACAGGCTGGTCAATTGGACGCTTGGATTGATTTCAATGACGATGGCGACTGGAATGATGCAAGCGAAAAGGTTTTCGATGATTATGCTTTGTCTGCAGGGTCCAATCCGCTCAGTTTTACGGTTCCTGGAACCGCTGTACCTACCAGTCAAACCTATGCCCGTTTCCGATTTAGCAGCGCGGGCGGATTGGGTGTGACTGGCGGTGCTTCCGACGGCGAAGTTGAGGATTATACACACGGCATCGGCGCAGCGCAGGATTTTGGAGATGCACCGGCAACTTATCCTGTGCTTTTGGCCGATAACGGAGCACGGCACGATTTGGGTTCCGGATTGCGGTTCGGAGCCAGTGTCGATGGTGACCCGGATGGTCAGCCCACAACGGGGGCTACCGGCGATGATACGGACGGGAATGACGATGAGGATGGTGTAAGTTTTGACACACCACTGGTCCAGTATCAGCAAGCACAAATTACGGTTAATGCTTCAGGTGCCGCAAGGCTCGATGCGTGGATCGATTACAACGATGACGGTGACTGGAACGATTCCGGTGAGAGAATTTTTAATAACCGTAGTTTGTCCGCTGGTAATAATGTGTTGAATTTCACGGTTCCAGGGACGGCTACTGTGACGTCACAGACATACGCCCGTTTCCGCATTAGCAGCTCGGGCGGATTGTTTCCGAGCGGACAGGCCAGTGACGGAGAGGTGGAAGACTACGAAATCGAAATCGAAGTCGCCCAGGATTTTGGAGATGTGCCTGATCCGACTTATCCGGTTCTTCTTGCCAGTAACGGCGCGAGGCACACCATTGTCTCCGGATTCCGGCTTGGTGGGAGCATCGACGGTGAAGCCGATGGCCAGCCGAGTGCAGGAGCGACCGGGGATGATACAAACGGTACAGATGATGAAGATGGCGTCACATTACCCTCATCGATCGTTCCGGGCACCACAGCCTATGTCACCGTAAATGCTTCATCTGCGGGCAAACTGGATGCGTGGATCGATTTTAATGATGACGGCGACTGGGGAGATACCAACGAAAAAATCTTCAACAATCTCGATGTCTCTGCCGGGGATAACAATCTTTCATTTTCGGTGCCTCTGTCTGCTTCGGCACCCTCTGCCACTTTTGCGCGGTTCCGTTTCAGTTCCACGGGAGGATTGGGTGTCACCGATCTGGCCAGCGACGGGGAAGTCGAAGATTATACAGTTAATATCGAAACGGCTTCGCCTTCGATTCATATTGAGAAAGCCACGGAAGGTCAGGACGCAGATTTGCCCACCGGACCCTTTATTCCTGTTGCCAACACTGTCCACTGGACGTATACGGTTACAAACACCGGAAATGTGCCTCTGGCAAGCGTGGCTGTAACGGATGACAACGGCACACCGGGTGTGCCGGGAGATGATTTTAATCCGACTTTTTTGGGTGGGGATACCAATGGCAACAGTTTGTTGGACACCTATGAAACCTGGAATTATCAGGCTCAGGGTGTGGCTGTTTCGGGTCAATATGGAAATGATGCTGATGTGCTTGGACGTTTTAACAGTATTCCGTATACCGATCATGATCCGAGTCATTATTTTGGTTATTATGCGGGAATACATATCGAAAAATCCACCAATGGACAGGATGCGGATGATCCCACCGGACCCCAGGTTCCTGTGAACAGTACGGTGACATGGGATTATACGGTGACGAATCTGGGGAATGTCGGGTTGACCAATGTTTCCATAATGGATGACGCGGGTTCACCGGGAAATCCGGGAGATAATTTTAATCCGACTTTCATCGGAGGGAACATCGACGGGGATGACAGTTTGGATGTGAGCGAGACCTGGCTCTACCGGGCAACTGGATCAGCCGGTTCCGGCCAGTACGAGAATGTGGCTCTGGTTACCGGCAGAGACCCGGGGAGTCACACTGTCTCGGATGACGATACCAGCCACTATTTTGGTTATTCAATGGGAATTCACATCGAAAAAGCCACGAATGGTGAGGATGCGGATGATCCGACCGGTCCGGCCATTCCTTTTGGCGATTCTGTGACCTGGACCTATGTAGTAACCAATACGGGAGCTGTTCCTCTGGGGAATGTTCAGGTAACAGACGATCAAGGAGTGTCAGTCTCTTTCCTCAATGGGGATAGCAATGCAAACGATAGCCTCGATGTGATCGAAACCTGGAATTATGAAGGTTCGGGTTCGGCCACGTGGGGTCAATATGCCAACCTCGGTAGTGTTCAGGGAACAGACTGGCAGGGCTATATGGCCAATGATGATGATTCGAGTCATTACATCGGATATTATACGGGTTCTATCGGAGATTATGTCTGGATTGATAAAGATGAAGACAGTGTACAGGATGCGGACGAGTCGGGTATCCCAGATGTGGAATTATGGCTCATTCAGGGAACGGATACACTTCGGAAGGATACCACGAATGCTGCGGGTATTTACGATTTCACCAATCTTCCGGTAGGGAATTACATTGTTGATGTGAACGAAGCGAGTCTGCCTGCTGATTTTTATCTGACGACCCACAATGAGCCGGATACGGTGGATCTGGCCATGGGAGAAGATTACAATGATGCCGATTTTGGTTATAGACCAAAAGGCGGCAGTATCGGTGATTACGTCTGGCACGATGCGGATGGTGAAGGAGATCAGGATCCCGGTGAGAAAGGGATTCCGAATGTGAAGGTGATACTGCGGAATGAAGCATGGGTTGTGATTAGAATGCTTTACACTAATAATACTGGTTATTACCGTTTCAGCAATCTGTATCCTGGGACCTATCGGGTCGAAGTCGATGAAACGACCCTGCCGGAAAGTTATGTCCGTACTTCTGCTGTCGATCGTTACACCATTGATCTTCAAGCGGGGGAAATTGTGTATTATGCAGATTTTGGATATAAAGGTTCTCTCGGCAGTATTGGCGATTATGTCTGGTACGATGAAGACGGTGAGGGAGATCAGGATGAATCCAATGCCGGTATACCGGATGTCGTTCTGAAACTCATTTTCGATAATACTGTGATAAAGACCGATACGACAGACGCGAACGGGGCATATGATTTCACCGGACTTGAGGCGGGTCTTTATGTTGTCGATGTAGAAGACAGCACGGTACCGGACTGGTATACTCTGACCACCCATAATGAGCCGGATACGATATTGCTGTCGATTGCCGAAGATTATAACGATGCGGATTTCGGTTACCGGTTGAAACCGACCGGTTCCATTGGAGATTATGTCTGGGAGGACAAAAATCGTGACGGTAATCAGGACGGAGATGAGACCGGATTGCCGGAAATTACGGTCGGTCTATTTGACACGCTGGGGACACTCTTGATGCTGGATTCCACGGATACCGGTGGCATGTATCTGTTTGAGGAGCTTCAGCCGGGTTTCTATGTGGTCGATGTTTATGCGGCTGACGAAGATATGCCCTCGAATTATGTCTGTACCACAAACAACGATCCTATGCGCGTGGAATTGAGTCAGGGCGAGGATTTTCTGGATGCCGATTTCGGTTTCATGGCTGCCGATTCTGGCGTCATCGGGAATTATACCTGGCACGATGAGAATTGGGATGCAAATCAGGACCCGTTCGAAACGCCTCTTTCTACGGTCAGAGTTTTTCTCTATCTGGATGATGTACTGATCGACAGTTTGCAGACCGACGGATTCGGACTCTATTATTTTACCCATCTTCCACCGGGAGAGTATACCGTCAAGGCGAATCGGTATGTGCAGCTTCCGTCGGGCGGGTATCAAATTACGACTGTGGATTCCATGCATGTCGCTCTGGCTGCCGGTGAGGTTTTTCTCGATGCCGATTTCGGATTTGCCTACCCCGAAGAGGACTGGGGTAGAGGACGGCGCTATCTGTTGGCCCGGTATCAGCCGTGGTACGGGGATGCGGAGAGCGATTCCACGCTTCGTCACTGGCTTCCCGATTATTATGGCGGCTATGCCGATACTTCCTTGTTTGACCGGTATGATTCCTACGATCCGTACATCTGGGAGTACCATATTCTCGCCGCCTGGGCCTGCGGTATCGACGGATTTGCCGTAGACTGGTATGGGAAGGATGTTTACGAAAATCCGGGGATAAACGGATTGCTCGATGAAGCGGATATTTTGTATCAAAAATACAATATCTTTGGCTTCAATTTTGAGATCGCGGCTTCCTATAACGAAAAGGCATTCGGAGAGATGGAATTCAATTTCGAATATATCGGAGATTCCTTGATGACACATCCGGCATACTGGGGAACAAGACGGCAGGTGCGCCGACCGCTTTTTCTGTATAATACGGATGTTCCCATTTATACTCCGGCGGACTACAGTGTCTGTGCCGATACGACGCTGCCTTCGGATGTTTTTCTCCTTTGGAACGGAACCGAACCGGAATGTTTCGATCCAATCGATGTGTGTTATCCCTGGGTACAGCCTTTGAACGGTCAGTGGGATACCGAGGGTATGGAATGGGGCGAATCCTATATTGATACTACTTACTGGCGGGAGAATGAATTGCCCGATCCGGGTGATCTGCTCTTTGCGCTTGGGGGTGTCTGGCCCGGTTTTGACGACAGGGAATGGTCGTTGGGCGAGAACCATTGGATGAGCCGCCAGGACACTCTGGTCTACAATCTGACCTGGGAAAAAGTTTATAATTACGATTATCCGCTTCAAATGCCGTGGTGTCTCATCGAAACCTGGAACGATTTGAATCAGGCCACGGAAATCGAACCGAGTGTGGATTGGGATTACAAGTTCAATGTACTGACGAGAGATCATGCGAGACGGTTCAAAGGGTCCCTGCCTCCGGATTCCGTGGGCGTCAGTAATCTCGGGTTGCTTGTTCCCCAGCATATCCATCAGGCGAGAAGGGCTGGTGATTTGAGACCGGATGAACTCACGAATATCAATACATTGATCGATCAGGCACTTGGTCATTTCTTCAACAGAGATCATTTGAAAGCATTGTCGGTGGCCGATCAGGCAGCAGGGATTGCACCCAAACCGATTACCATCGTGTCGGTCGGGAATACTTCCGTTGAAATCTCCTGGGAAGCGGCAACGCATGCGAACTGCTATCATGTCTATTATTCCGATGAACCATCCCATTTTGAACCATGCAGTTTTACCAAACCCAGGGTGGTTTCTGCTGGCGATGTGACCACTTATGTTTTGACCGGCCTGGTGCCGGAGACAGAGTATTGGGTGGCTGTGACTGCTGCAGATACTCTGCTTGGTCCTTATGCGAATGACAGCTGGTATGAGAATACTGTTACCGGTGCCGGAATCAAAACGTTTAAAACGACAGGAACAAGCAGTGTCGAAAACGGCTCCGGCATACCCAAGAAGTTCGCATTGTATCATAATTATCCGAATCCTTTCAATCCGGTTACGACCATTCGGTACGATCTGCCCAAGAATCAACATGTGAATCTGGTGCTGTTCGATATTCGGGGCAGGGAAGTCAAAAGACTGGTCGATGAAGTTCAGAAAGCGGGTGTCTATACGATTCAACTGGATGGTGGTACGCTGCCGAGCGGCATTTATTTCTATCGTTTGACAACGGAAAAGTTTACCAAGGTCAGGAAAATGATGCTCCTTAAATAAAATAGAAAATCGAACTGAAGCGTGTGGTTATAGTACTGCGCGCTTCAGTTCTTTTCACAGGAATGTACACTGTTTTACAGGTATAATTGTTGCACAATTTCCAAACAAGTGTATTGTGTTATATGTCATGAAAAAAAGGGATCCGGAATAACATGGTATCCCTCTGTTGTTATAGAATGCAAAATAATTTATCGAGAAAGACAGACGTGAGCATGGGTAATTTAGGATCAAGATTTGGATTCCTCGAACGAATAATTTCCCAGGGTGTTTTATTGCCTTTGTAGGCATTCTTTCTTGCGATATTGAACCAGATATTGTAAAGAGAAGCCTTTCTGAGGAAATCTTGTCTATCAGAGAATGATGGTATTGAATTGTATTTTGATGCACAGAATCAAAAAAATAGTGGATACTACGAAAATAAATATAAAAACTTTTACTCCAGATCAATTTGTTCTTCTTCAAAACTATCCCAATCCGTTTAATCCAACCACAGAAATCTCATATTCTCTTGATAAAACTGCTAATGTCAAATTGATTGTTTTTGATGTAACCGGAAGGGAGATTCAAGCTCTCATTGATCAAGTTCAATTCCCCGGCGATCACAAGATCATCTTTGATGGATCTGGCCTGAGTAATGGTGTTTATTTTTATAAACTTGAGACGGATCAAAATGTGATGGTGAAAAAGATGGTTTTGGTGAAGTAGTCTCAAATGGATGAGGTGTATTTTGATTCTCTGTGATATGCAAGGACTTGAATTCAAAAGACGGGTGGAAACATATCAAATGTAGGGATTTTATACAATTGGTCTGAATCTAAACTTAGAGAAGAATTGAGAGGTTAGGGAAATGGCAATAATTTGAAAGATCAAATCATTAAAAAATAAATAACTTAAATATGCAATACATGAATTGATGTATTGCATATTTTTTTTATTTTTCTTATGGAAGATACATATTATAGCTTGTAAATTACCATAGTTTTATGGTATAATATTTGTAATAAAAAGTGTAATATTCATTTTAAAAGGATCATAAATGAAAAATAAGTGCTATTCTATCTATACATATGTCTTTCTTTATATATTAATCTTTTTTTATTTCCCGATTAATTTATTGTCATATTCAAAGAATCGGCCGGTAGTAAAGGCCATGCCAAACCATTCGATGGCAGTACGTTTCGATCCGTCCTATTATTATGATCGTGGTCAGGAAGTGAGTGAACTTTGTGAAACACTGGCTCAAAAATGGTCAGAGGCCGGTATCAATCTTCTCTATATCAAAGTTTACGATCCTGTTTATGGAGCTGTTTATCATACTAATTATTCTTTGAATATTCAAACGGATTACGGCCGTCTGGATTTATTAAGTGCCATGATAAAATCATGTCATGAAAGGCATATTGCTGTATTTGCCTGGATACCAGCATTTCTGCACAAACAGGTCTGGGAGGCCCATCCTGAGTGGCGGATCAAAGACAAACAAGGGAATGACTATCAGACAGAAATGGAGCCTTATTTACTTTGCACGCGTCATCAAGGATTTCGTCAATGGTGGCTTGGATTCATTGATGAACTGGCTGAAAATTATCCTGGACTTGATGGATTTGATATTGCAGAGCCGATTGTAACGTGGAAATATGATGAAGGCTGTTTTTGTGATCTATGTCAGAAGGCGTATGAAAATTATCTGGCAAACGGAGGTAGCAAATCGACTTTATATCAGGTCCGATCTAAATCCCTCCTTGAGATATTGGAAGAAACAATTCATCGGATTCACAAGCATAGGAGAAAGGCCTCCATTACGACGGTCGTTTCAGCGTACAAGAATGGATTGATTTATTCTTCCGAGGAGCAGCGAATGTTGTCCGGTTTCGATCTGGACGGCATTTTGAATTCTACTCAAAAACCCGATATGATCAATACAGAATTGATCTGGCAGCAGTGGGCGGATGTTTTTCACGATAAAAAAATATTTACTCCCCGGTGGACCCGGGAAGCCGTGCGTCAGGTTCTTTCTCAAGTGAACGGGCGGGCCGATTTAATTGTTCATGTGGAAATCACGAATTTTGGAGGGGTGATCGTCAACCAGGATCAGGTTCTCGAGAGTATCACATCCGCATTTCAAGGAGGCGCAAAAGGCATCGACATTTATGATTCGCATCAGGCAGATGAACAGAATTTGTGGCCTGAATTGACTCGTGTTTTTAAAGCGGTTCCTAAAAAACAAGTGGTTGTCTATTATGATCCAGTGGGTGAAAATGATGCCAGACAGCTTAAAGTTCTTCTCAATCATTTTAATACAGAGAGCAAACTCATTCCTTTGGAAAAGTCCTTTTCTCCTTATCATGATGCAGAGATGGATGTGATTTTTTATGTGGGTGTAGCCAATCGTTCTTCTCTGCCATCAAGGTTTCTTCGTTATATATCCAGAACTCATCATACAGTCTGCTGGATCAACTATAATCTGTTCTATCTGGGGCAAAAATATTTATCGAAACTGGGGTTTCAATATCAGGGTCAGGATGAAAGATCCCAATATGAAGTACAGTACAAAGGGGCTTGTTTTACCAAACTGGATTCATCGATAAACATCATTCGGGTTGATAATCCGGATCAATGCCATGTCCTGGCACAGGTCAGAAAAGATAGCATCGAAGTTCCTTATATCATTCAGAGCGGTCATTTTTGGTATGTGGCAGATCTTCCTCTGTCTTATGTGACAGAAGGAGGGCGGCATATTGTCTTTGCGGATTTGCTTCATGATATCCTGAATGAAAATCATCAGGAACGGCATCTGGCCCTGGTCAGAATTGAGGATGTCAATCCCCAATCTTCCCCGGAGAGCCTTCGGGGGATTGCAGATTTCCTCAGTTCAAAAAATATACCTTTCTCAGTAGGACTCACACCCTTTTATCTGGATCCGTCGACCAACACAGCTGTTTCGCTTTCTGATCGGCCTGAATTGACCGAGGCGTTGAGATACATGGTTTCTAAAGGCGGAACAATCGTATTGCATGGATGCACACACCAGTACCGTGGTCAGTCTTGTATTGATTATGAATTTTGGGATGGTATTGAAGATCGGCCTCTTTTTGAAGACTCAGAAGAATATGTCCGAAATCGTTTGGATAAAGCTCTGGATGAATGTCTTCATAACGGTATCTATCCCTTGATATGGGAAACGCCCCATTATGCAGCTTCATTGTTTGATTATCGAATCATTAGTCAGTATTTCAGCACTTCATATGAGAGAAGGCAGACCTCGGATGTTCTTGGAAGCGATCAGCTTCTTCCCTTTATTACCCGTTCTCTGTTTACCAATACATTGATCATTCCGGAAAATCTTGGATATATTCCTGTCGAGAATCCTTCTCCGGAAAATGTGATCACAGCTGCCGAGAAAAATTTGGCTGTGAGAGATGGGTTTGCCAGCTTTTTCTTTCATCCATTTCTGGACCTAGAGATACTCAAGGAGGCAGTAAAGAGAATCGAGAAATTGGGATATACTTTTGCCAATGTTCGTTCATTTAACAGTTGTGTTGCCGGTTCTTCCTGTTTTATTGCCAGCGGACAAAATGAAATGAAACTAGATTTAAATAGTCAATACTTTGAAGAATTTTACTTAACACATAACGGTAAGATCGAAAACCGTTATACCAGTGAAGCGAAATTGACCGAGCCAATTCATAAAATAGTAACCTGTCCTGCTGGCTGGATGTATATCGGACAGGCTTTAAAGACCAAAGAGGCAACATTTGTTCCCAGTGAGTGGAATTCTTTTTTAAAAGCACCCTTCAAAATAGGGAATCTTTGGCGAGCCGATCCGCTGGTCGGTATCAAAACGCCTGTCGTTCCTTTATTTATTATTGATCTGGATGCACAGGGTGATGAGGCTGTCAGTCAGGAAAGTCTTTTAAAGACTTTTGAATCGGTGGGAATTGACTTTCAAACCACATCAGTTAAGAATTTTATCGAGATTCCTGAGTCCGTTAATCTCATTGTAATCCCCTATGCGGCGGGCAAGCATCTGACTGAACAGCAGAATCTCTTTATTATCCGTGAGCTGGCAAATGGGAACAACCTGATTTTGGAAAAAGAAACCGACCTGAGTACACGCATTGGTATCGTATCTGTGGGAGGTTATAAAAATGCGAGCACCGTACAGGATGAATATTATCCGCAAGTAGATATTCACTGGAAAGAAAATGACCGTTATCGAAATTTCGATGTTCCGATCGAGTATGTAACCTATTATTCCGAAAGAACAAATCGAGATCCACTGGTTATCGGGGGTGAATATGGAGAAGGCAAGTATCTCTATATTGCCACATTTTTTGATCCAACGACATCCAGAGGGTATGGCCGATATCCATACTTTTGTGATCTCATACAGAGAGAATTTGATCTTTGGCCAGTGATGAAAAAGGAGTGTGCTGAAGTCTATTTTGAGCCGGGCGACCGGGAAGATATCAGTATTGAAGATCTGGTCAAAATGTGGAAAGAGAGTGGATTCAGAATTATTTATGTGGCTGGCTGGCATGTCTATCAGCAATGGACCTACGATTATGAAAGGCTTATCAAGTTGGCGCATGAGAATGCTATGCTGGTGTATCTCTGGCTGGAACTTCCTCATGTGAATCAAAAATTTTGGGACGAACACCCTCAATGGCGAGAAATAACCGCCACCGGAGAAGAGGCTTTTGTTGATTGGCGTCGACTGATGGCATTAACGATTGATTCGTGTCGTGAAGCAGTGTATCAAGAATTGTCCGGTCTGATCGATCGATATGATTGGGATGGCATCAATCTAGCGGAACTCTATTTTGAATCAGCCTATGATTGGCAGACATACAGTCCAGTAGGGCCTGAACGTCCTGAAAATTTTACACCCATGCATCCTTCCGTACGCGCAGATTTTCGGAAACGGTATCATTTTGATCCGGTGGATCTCTTCAATCAAAAGTCTGTGCACTATTGGCGCCAAAATATGAAAGACTGGAATGTTTTTGAGAAGTATCGAGAGCAATTGGTCGTAAAACTTCATCGGGAATTCCTGCAATTTCTGCACAGGGAAAGTGATCAAAAAGATTTGGATATGGAAATATTGGTCACTGTGTTGGATGATATTCTTGGGAAGAATATCGGCAGGGGTACGGGAACAGATACGAAAGGGATCATTGCACTTCAGAATCAATTCCCCTTTACTTTGCAGATAGAGGACCCAGCACAGTTATGGAATTTGAAGCCCGACCGATATAAGTTGCTTTCAGATACTTATGATCCCATGATGAATGACGGATCTTTGATTTTGGATATTAATATTGTACCCTTCCGTAACCTGAAGCGAAGCTTGTCGCCTACCCAACAACAAACAGGTGTTGAACTCAATCAGTTAATGCGATATGCTTTTCAGGATAGCAACCGGGTTGCTTTGTACTCAGAATCCACTATCTATACGGTTGATCTCCCCTGGATTTCTTACGTTTTAGGGAGAAATGCAAAAGAAAATATTTCAGAGTTTGAGTGGCAAGTACAGACCAAGCAGACGGTTGTTGCCGATTTGGATCCTGACAGCCACAAAAATATCTATTTGGACGATCATTTTTGGCCTGCATATTATAAAGGACACATCATTATTCCGACGGGTAATCATAGAATTCGTTCGTTGAATAAAGTCGATAATCTAAAAAGCACATTTGTTCCTTCAACTCGACTGATTGATATGAGCGGAGAGTTGCGCCGATGCAATTTGTTCTCACAGGGATTGGATATCTTATATGAATCCAAAATCAGGAATTATATCGTTATCAATGAAGAACCGATAAAAATTCTTTTGGACGGAAAACTGTTTCATCCTAAAATATTCAACGGGCTTGTAGGATTTACGCTGCAATTGCCGGCCGGATCGCATATGGCCAAAATTTATACAAAAAGCAAGGGTTCGTATTCATTAAGAAACATCAGTATCATTACTTCTATGTCTATTGTTGCTATCAGTTTTATGGCCGGTTCTGTTCTTCTTGTGCTTTATGTGGCCAGGTTTAAAAGGAGAAAGAATACCTAAAACAAATGTAAATTGTGAGGAAAATAATTGGGAGCTTTTCATTCTGTAATACTGGATGCGCTGTTTCTTTTTGCCGTTTCGGTGATTTGGATGATGATTCTTTATCAGCTCGTGATGAGTTTTTGGGGTTATCGGTACTATCGTTCGACAAGGATAAAGGAACCCGATAAACCGCATTCCCGGGAGGCACTGCCGAGCGTCAGTATTTTAATTCCGGCCAGAAATGAGGAAGTCGTTATTAAAACGACATTAAATCATATTTTATCGATGGATTATCCTGAGGATAAGATGGAAGTGATTCTTATTAATGATGGATCCACGGATAAGACGGCTATGGAAGTGGAATCGGTTTCAGCCCGATATCCACAGGTAAGGATGGTGCATCTGTCTGGTGTAAATGCCGGAAAGGGGAAAGCCCATGCTCTGAATTTTGGTCTTAAAAGTGCCCGAAACGACCTTATCGCAGTTTATGATGCCGATAATTGTCCGGAGCCATCCTCACTAAGGATTTTGGTTATGGATTTGATTTCAAATGATCATATCGGAGCCGTTATCGGGAAGTTCCGTACACTGAATAAAAAGAAAAATTTACTGACCCGTTTTATCAATATTGAAACATTGAGTTTTCAGTGGATACTGCAGGCCGGTAGGTATCTCGGCTTTGGTATTACCATTCTTCCCGGCACCAATTTTGTGATCCGAAGAGAGGTTTTGGATGCGTGTAAAGGGTGGGATGAGGATGCGATCACGGAAGATTCGGAATTAAGCGTACGCGTTTACCAGAAAGGCTGGAAAATGAAATTTGTTCCCGCAGCAGTAACATGGGAACAGGAGCCGGAAAAATGGTCGGTCTGGGTCAGACAACGTACACGATGGGTTCGGGGAAACAATTATGTGATAAAGAAATTTCTTAAACAAGCATTAAGGCTGAAGAACCGGTTTTTAATGCTGGAATTTCTCCATCTTTTTATACTGTACTATCTTTTTTTAGGGGCTATTATTGTATCCCATCTTTTTTTCTTGCTTTGCGGTCTGGGCATTCTTTCAGTTACTGTACCCGGTCCGTATACGGCGGTCTGGATTTCTGCATTTCTGCTCTACCTTTTGGAAATCATTTTGGTGTTATCTTTTGAGAATGAAGATTCTCTGATCAATATTTTCTGTATTGCCTTGATGTATTTTACCTACTGTCAGATGTGGATATACGTGGTTTTCAAAGCATTTTATATGGATTTTATGAAAAAACGGGTGGGAGTCTGGGATAAGACCGAAAGGGTACTCCATGTCAATTAGTGTCAGTGGATTGTTCAATAGATGAGAAAAAGAACTGAAATCATTTGTGCAACAGTTATTTTGTGTTGTTTTGCCAGGACGCCAATTTTCACCCAGGAAACAGCGCCTCCAGATTCCTTGATGAAAGGAAAAAACCAGAAAAAAATGCATATCAAACTCTGGGGGGAATTGTACAACGAATCGATTTCATTTTACAAATTGAACAATAATTTTATTTCATGTTCGCATATCAGGCAGGGAATAAAAATGTACCGGGAGTCCAAAATATGTCTTGAAACGTACTTTCTGTTTCGCTACGGGAAAGATCTTAATCATGATTTCTGGAATAATAAAATAGAGACCGGACTCGGATTTCGGTTAAGGTGGTTTCAGAGTATATTTTTAGCGGTTTATCTGGAATGGATAAAGGGATATTACCTGGATATGCTGGAGGAATATGCACTATATAGTTCTGAGAATTATCATGATTTTCGTACGGGTTTGATATTCTGGTACGGCTGGGACCGAAAAATCATAGAATATCCACCGGAGAATTTCCCTTTTAATTATTGGGGTGAACTGTACAGTGATGTAAGTTATTATCGGTCACAGCGAAACAATGTGATTGGATATTTCAGTGCTAAGATCGGATTGAGGCCGTTGAAATTATGGCAGGCAACTCTCGATTGTTACGGAACTGCCTATCTGTATAAAGATGTGAATAAGGATTTCTGGAATAATAAAATAGAGTACGGACCTGGATTTTGGATCCGGCCGTATTATGATTTGAGTTTGAAACTGTATATCGAGTGGCTCTGGGGCAACTATTTCGGTGTAGAAGGTTTGGATCCGAATCCCTACGATCAGAATTACTGGGACAGAAGAATGGGAATTATATTATGGATCGGATGGTAACTAGGAGGAAAATGTGAAATTACATTCATACATCTCTGCAATAGGTGTATTCACATTTGTATTTTCTATAAGCAGCATACTGATGGGGCAGAATGGAGGGGAATTAATATGGCAGTCTTCGACTGACTGGATTGTCAATTCGATTGCTCCGACCAACGATGCAAACGGGGATGGAATTTCGGATGTTTTTGTCGGTTCGGCAGATTATCGGGCTTACTGTTTTTCGGGTGATGGAAGTGGTATTGTCTGGTCCTGGAATTTTGGGGCCGAAGTGAAAACAGTCGCCAGTATTCCAGATATCAATGGAGATGGTGTGGATGACTGTCTTGCAGGAGGACTGGCCAATACCGTTTATTGTATGTCCGGGAAACCGGATCACAAGGGATTGACAGAAATCCTTTGGTCTCAACCAGTGGATTGGCATGTTTGGTCACTGGCCACGATCGGGGATATTGATGGTGACGGAATTCGTGAATGTCTGTCAGGTGCCGGGGATAATATGGTTTGCTGTTTTGATGGTGCCTATGGAGATTTGTTGTGGTCTTATATGGATACTGCAGACATATTGACTGTTCATGCTATTTCTGACGTCAACAAGGACGGGTACGAAGATTGTCTGGCCGGTGGACACGGGAACAGAGTGCTCTGTATTTCAGGTGCAAGTGAAGGGAACGGAGAACTCCTCTGGCATTATATGATTTTCCCGCCTGAAGGGACTTCTGTGTTATCTGTTGCACCCATTGCAGATGTGAATGGGGATGGGGTTGCAGACTGTCTGGCGAGCGGATTGCACGAGCTCGTCTACTGTATTTCGGGGGCAAGCAGCGGACAGGCAGATCTCATCTGGAGTTATCCGACCGGAGCAAATGTGCTCTCTGTGGCGTCGATCTCGGATGTGAATGGGGATGGGTTTTCCGATTGCCTGGCCGGTGGAGAGAGTGACAAGGTGTTTTGTATCTCAGGCCATACAGGCACATTAATTTGGTCATTTCCCACTGCGGGAACCGTATACGACGTGAATCACATTTCAGATGTCAATGGAGATGGTTTTGAAGATTGTATTGCCGGTGGAGCAGGCAATATGGTACATTGTATCAATGGGAAATCGGGGAGCCGATTGTGGGAATACGAAAACGAGGATGGAGGAACGGTTCGATGTGTGGCTGCTATCCCGGATCTCAATAGCAATGGTATTCACGATGTTGTCGCAGGAACTGATGGCAGTTTGGTCTATGCCATAGAAGGAGGAACCAGTACAACTGAGGTACTGTCTGGTACTCCTGTATCTGATAAACCGGTTCAGTATCAACTTTTGCAGAATTATCCGAATCCTTTTAATCAAACGACCATGATTTCTGTTCTTTTACCTGAAAAAAGCGAGATCAGATTGGATGTTTTTAACTTGAATGGAGAATTGGTATCCACACCGATTGTGGGTCCTTTTCCTGCGGGGAAACATCAAATTCGTTGGAACGGAGAGGGCCTGAACGGAGGGTCGTTATCGTCTGGATGTTATCTGTATCGATTAAAGACCGATGCTTTTTCTTCTGTAAAGAGGATGACACTGATCAAATAGGTTTTTAAGGAAATGCAATGATTGACCGGTTGAAATTGTTTGTGTTTTGGCTTCGACAAGTTCGATTTATCTCAATAGTATGCCTTTCCATTCTCCTTGTAGAATTGATTTATGCACAGGAGCCTGGGGATCTGATCTGGAAATCTACCACAGGCTGGAAAGTTCGTGATGTATCGTCAGCTGGCGATGTGAACAATGACGGCATTGCCGATGTTTTTGTCGCTTCTGGCAGTGATATGGTGATTTGTTTTTCAGGCGGCGGAATCAATAAAGGAGAGATTTTGTGGACCTGGCCAATTCCAAATGATGTTTGGTCGGTTACAAACATATCCGATGTCAATCATGACGGTGTTGAAGATTGTCTTGCAGGTGGAGGCGATAACCATGTTTATTGTTTATCCGGGAAACCAGAAAACGGATCGACTCATGAAATTTGGAAACAGCCGGTTTTTGGAGATGTTTGGATAGTAGCCCGGATTGGTGATCTCGATAACGATGGTATCAATGATTGCCTTGCGGGTTCTGGTGATGATCACGTATACTGTTTCAGTGGATCCAGTGGTCTTCTGTTGTGGTCCTATACCGATGCTGCGGATATATTAACTGTTCATGCCATTCCAGATGTCAATGGCGATGGGAAAGAGGATTGTTTGGCCGGAGGGCATGGGAATCGGGTTTTATGTATATCAGGCGGAAGTTCTGTCACAGGAGAGTTGCTCTGGCACTATACCCTCTATGCGCCGGTCGGCGCTTCTGTTCTGTCTGTGTCTCCGATTGAAGATATGAACGGAGATGGCATTACAGATTGTCTGGCAGGCGGATTGAATGAGGCGGTTTATTGTATCTCCGGCGGAAGCAGTGATCAGGCAAATTTGATATGGATTTATCCAACCGAAGCGAATGTGCTCTCCGTTGCCTCGATATCAGATGTGAATGGAGACGGATTTTCGGACGGCCTGGCTGGTGGATTGGACGATAAAGTATTTTGTATTTCTGGGCATTCAGGTGAATTGGTCTGGTCATATCCCACAAATGAAACCGTGTTTGATGTGGCCGTAATTCCGGATGTCAATTATGACGGTATCAACGATTGTATCGCGGGTGGTGGTGATAATCAAATACATTGTATTGACGGTAAACTGGGGGATAAACTGTGGTCCTCCTCGACTGTGGGATCTGTTTTAAAGGTCACAGCCGTTGCTGATTTAAATGGGAATAGTATAAACGATGTCATCGGCGGATCGGATGACAGCTATGTTTATGTGTTTGAAGGCGGTGAATTCATTATTGAAACTGTGGATGTACCTACAGTACCAGCGGGGCCTGATGCCGGGAAAGTAGGCGCCAATTTGGCATTCACCACAGAGAATGCAACCAGCAATTTAGGGCATTCCCTTGAATACCATTTTGATTGGGGAGACGGTACTTTCTCTGATTGGGGAGACGTTTCTCAGAGCCATTTATATAATAATGTTGGCAGTTATTCCATTAAAGTTCAGGCCCGCTGTCAGATCCATAAAAGTGTTATTTCAAACTGGTCTGCCGGCCACGATATTTCAATTTCCGGTCATCAATTAAATATTTCATTTGTGGGTTCCGGGAATGTGACCAAAAATCCAGATAAAGATGCATACAATCACAATGAGAGTGTGGTTCTGAATCCTGTTCCATCCGCTGATTATCAATTTGACCATTGGGAAGGCGATTTAACAGGAAGTACTTTTCCTGAGACATTGGTCATGAACGGAGACAAATCGGTCATTGTCCATTTTACACAGACTTCTGAAATCATATCTACGCCCAACGAACCCGAAGGAGTTTCACAAGGGAATGTCGGGGAAGTGTTGGCGTTTATCACGGGAGGGGCAAAAAGCAATCTGGATCATCCAGTGGCATATCGCTTTGATTGGGGAGATGGGTCTTATTCTGAGTGGGGAGATTCGGTTCAAACAAACAGCTGGGCTCAAATCGGTTTGTACACCGTTAAGGCTCAGGCTCGCTGTAAAGACCATCCGAGTGTTATTTCAAATTGGTCTGCCGGCCACGATATTTCAATTTCTGGTCATCAATTAAATATTTCAATTGTGGGATACGGGAGCGTGACCAAGAATCCAGATAAGGATGCATACAATCACAATGAGAATGTGGCACTGAATCCTGTTCCATCCGCTGATTATCAATTTGACCATTGGGAAGGCGATTTGTCCGGAAATGGTTGTCCTGATACATTGATTATGAATGGGAATAAATCGGTTACCGTTTATTTTTTACAAATTCCTGAAGTTGTTTCAGCACCCGATATTCTCCAGGGCACTTCCACAGGGAATGTTGGAGAAATGTTAACATTTATCACAGGAGGGGCGAAAAGCAGCCTCAATCATTCTGTTGACTATCGGTTTGATTGGGGAGATGGGTCGTTTTCTGATTGGGGGGACTCAGTTCAAGCGAACAGCTGGGATCAAATCGGTACATACATCGTTAAAGCACAGGCGCACTGTTCGGATCATACTTCTGTGGAGAGTGACTGGTCTTTTGGTATGACAGTCCAGGTCAGTACAACAGGGGTTGAATCTATCGGGACCGATCAGATCCCGACAAGATTTTATCTTTCTCAGAACTATCCGAATCCGTTCAATAATGCGACATCCGTTGAATTTCATATACCCCGTATTTGTCGTCTGCAAATTCAACTGTTTAATATCTATGGAGAAGAAATTAGGGTATTGGTTGAAGGGTATTATTCACCAGGAATTTATCGGGTTATCTGGGATGGTAAAAATACGTCTGGGGTGACTGTCTCTTCAGGAATATATACGTATCGTTTAATCACCGATCAATTGATTACTTCTAGAACATTGCTTCTTCTCAGGTAAATGTTATAAACAAAATTTTCCTGACGGTGTATTATTTTTTCAAGGTATCATGGACTTTTTGTAGTAAATCAGCCAGATTGAATGGTTTCTGCAGTAATTCAAAATTTTCTTTTTGAATATCGGACCATTTTGAGCTGTATTCCGGATAGCCACTGGTTAACAAAATGCGAAGCCCCGGTTCGATGGCCAACAGCTTTTTTGCGAGCTCGACACCACTTCCGTCCGGCAGTACAACATCACTGAAAACCAGTTGAATGTTTCCTTTCTCTTTTTTGTATACATCCATTGCCTTTTTTAAACTGGACACAACAGATGTACGATAGCCACATCTTTCCAATGCTGTTTTCATATATTGCCGTACCTTGGTTTCGTCTTCAACCAGCAGAATGTGTTTTCCGTTGCCCTGTAACGATCTGACTGATAATTTTTTCTCTGGTTTAGTCTCTACTTTGTCTTCTATTGTTGGCAAATAGATTTTAATTGCTGTTCCGTGACCGGGTTCACTGATGGCTTCAATCCACCCAGTATGCTCTTTTACGATGCCATATACGACGGATAATCCGAGGCCTGTTCCTTTTCTGTCCTTTTTTGTTGTGAAGAAGGGATCAAAAATATGTTCAATTTTATTTGCATCCATGCCCGTCCCGTTATCGACTATGGAAAGACAGACAAAACTGCCCGGGTATGATTCAGATTTACCCTTTGTTTGAGTTTCATGGAAATGGACTTCTTCTGTTTTAATGGTCAGGTTGCCGCCTTCGGGCATGGCCTCTTTGGCATTAATCGCAAGATTTACAATAATCTGTTCCAGAGTTCCTTCATTGGCTTTAATATTTGAAATGTTATGTTTCAAGGATGTGTTGATTTGAATAGATTCTCCGATGATGCGATGCAGCATTGTCATTAAATTGTTAACGATACGATTGATATTAACAGGTTTAAAGGACATGGGCTGCATACGGCTGAACAGAAGCAGTTTGCTGGTTAGTTCCGCTGCCCGCTGTGCTGATTCCTGAATTTCCGTAATATACTCATAGAGCGGATTGTCTTTTTTACAGCTTAAAAGAGCCAGATCAGTAGAACCCTGAATGGCCGTTAATAAATTATTAAAATCATGTGCTATGCCTCCGGCCAGCGTTCCTATCGCTTCCATTTTTTGTGCGTGCCGGAGTTGTTCTTCCAGATTCTTTTTTTCTCCGACGTCTCTGAATACCAGTACAACACCTTTCAGCTTTTTCTTTGAATCGAGAATTGGAGCTGCACTGTCCTCAATGGATACTCTTCTTCCATCTTTTGTGATCAGGATTGTATTATTCTGTAAATGTATGATGCTGTTATTTTTTAAAACTTGTGATACCGGATCTTCTAACTTGTTCTTATTTTTTTTATTAAAAATATTTAAGACTGTTTTAATGTCTTTACCCAGAACTTCTTTTTCCTGCCAGCCGGTTAAAGAGATTGCCTGTTGATTCATAAAGGTTACACGTCCCTTTGTATCGGTTGTTATGACTGCATCGCCGATACATTTCAGAGTTGTAGAAAACCATCGTTCACTCTCTTTTATTTTTTTTTCCATATCATTTTTGTAAAATGCTATCTCAAGAGTTGAACGGAGTTCCCTCTCCTCGATTGGTTTCAATATATAGCCGAACGGCTCGGTTAATTTTGCCCGCTGTATTGTATTATCATCTGAATAAGCAGAGAGATAGACGACCGGAATGTCAAATTGATTGTGAATGATCTTAGCAGCCTCAAATCCTTCCATGTTTTTACCTAGCATGATGTCCATCAGAACAAGATCGGGTGGCTCTTTTTTTACAGCGTCAATAGCCTGTTCTTTGGAGGAAACAGTATCTGTTACGGTATAATTTAAAGACTCTAGTCTCACTTTAATCTCTGCTGCAATGATAAGTTCATCTTCAACAACAAGTATTTTTCGTTTTGCCATTTGTCTTCTCTTATATTTAATTATAGATTAAGTTTCAAATGTAATTTTATATTCTGTCCCCTCATCTCTGAGGAGATCTATGGTACCGTTCAATTGTTCGGTTAGCATGCCTACAAGTCTTAATCCCAATGTTTTTGCATTTTGTAATTTTACATTTTTGGGTAACCCTATACCATTATCTGCAACAGCAAGCCTCACTTTATTATGATTGATTGAATCCATATTAATTTCTATATGACCTTTACGCTCATCTGAAAATGCGTATTTTAATGAGTTTGAAACAAGTTCGTTAATAATTAAACCGCACGGAATAGCTTTATCAATACTGAGAGAAACATTTTCGACATGAACTCCGATATTGATTTTTTCGGCATTTATTTTATAAGATTCAGAAAGATAAGAAGTTAAATTTTTGATATATTCTGAGAAGTCGATGTTCATAAAATCTTTTGAGCGATACAATTTCTCATGTATCAGTGCCATCGATTTAACGCGGTTCTGACTTTCATTAAACATTTCAAATGTTTCTTTGTCTCTGATTTTCCGGGACTGTAAATACAGAAGGCTGGAAATTACCTGCAGATTGTTTTTAACACGATGATGAATTTCTTTCAACAGAATGTCTTTTTCTTTAAGAGAGGCTTTGATCATTTTTCCCGCCCGTTTCCGTTCGGATAATTCTTTCTGAAGCTGCTGGGCCCGTTCTTCCAAATCAGTCTGTGCCTGTTTTAAGGCTATGTTCTGTTCATGGATTTGTCCCAGCATTTCGTTAAATCTTTCTGTGAGAAATCCCAGTTCATCCTCACTTGTTTTTTCCGCGCGTATCGTGTAATCTTTTTTTTGGGAAACCTTTTTTGCAACGTTTGCCAGGTGCAGAATGGGTTCGGATACAAAGCGCTGGAGTCTTGCAGTCAGAATAAAACTGGCAAGAATAGAAATAAAAAGTACAAGCGTGATGATAAAAGCAAACCGTTTCAAGCGGGTGCGGATTTCACCCAGATTGGATTGAATGTAAACCTTGCCGATTCTTTCATTATCCAGGAAAATTTGCCGGAACAGAACAAGATGATTTTTCTTGAAATAACATCCATCTTCATTCGGTATCGGTGGCAGTGACTGTGTGTCCGAATCTGAGAGTTTATATTTTGCAAATAATTTGTCATCCTGATCGTAAATGGCGGCAAAGAGGATATTTTTTTCTGCTTTTAATAGGATGGCAAGTGTTTCCTGCGCATCATCCTCGTTGTCGAAAATCAGTGCGGCTGTGCTGTGATTGCCAATAATTTCTGCCAGTGTATTCAGCTTTTGCTTCATAACCTCTTTATAGGACACCTGGTCATAAAAAATAAATACTGTGCAGGCCAGCAACAATGCAGTACTGCTGATGATCATGGCAATAAATGTCAATTTTTGTTTGATGAAAAGTTTATGAAACAAGCGTCTTCTCATTTGGCATCACCATTGTCAGGAATCTATAATATCGGCCATCTTCAGGAGTTTTGTACTAATTTTTAATCCAGATTCTCTGGCTACTTTGGTGTTGATTTCAAACCGGATCTGCTCCTTTTTCTTGATAAAATTGATAATACCGCCATCCTGCGCAAAATTTGCCCTGTTGCCCACAGTGAGGATGCTTAATCCTCGGATTTTGTTCAGTATTCGAGTTTGATATTCTCTGTCGGTTAATCCAATAAACAGTATGTGACAATATTCGAGATCCCTGATCGAGTTAAATCTTTTTACTGAAAAACTCCTATTTTTAATGTTTTTCCCTTCTACTGTTTTTTCAATTTCAATGCCGAAAGGATCCTGGCCAATAATCCCGATAATATATGGAGAGGCCGAACCTTTAAAAACTTCCTGTGGCCAGTTTACATATCTGGTAAAGTTGTACAGATATTTTGCTTTTATCTGATATTCCGTAGGGTAGACTGTAAATCCCATCTGACCATGTCCAGATTCAGCCAACAGGATGAAAAACATAAGATAAAACCATTTGAGTAATCGTTGCAATGTCCCTCTTTGATGCAAAATTCTGTTCATATTGTCTTTTTAAAAGAAATAAGAATAATTTGCAATAAATTGAGCATTTAAGATAATACTTTCATTATGTAATCCCTTGTGAAACGAGCTAATAAATGTTTGGCGTGTTATATTTGATCTACGCTCTGAGAAGGTTGAGAGTCAAACAGGTTATAATCTGATTAAAGGAGAGAGTCCATCTTTACATCTATCGTTTTTTCTCGGATAAATGTTTGTCCAGTGTCACAAGTGACCTATTGTAAGTATCATATAATGAATGTCTTATAATGACTGTATATAACCTCCAGTGTTTTTTTAAATTTTATTTGCCTGTGTTTATTGTGTCAGTCATGTTTGAACCAGTATCTTTCAAAAGCGCTTTTTTAGCAACTGATTATATTTAATTAAAATGGCTATAACGGCAAAAATTTCCTGCCTATTAAGTATATGATGTATTTATATAAAATGGCAAATTATATGCCAATTTTAAATAGAGTTTTCTTAAGGATAAAATGGTGATTGCACGTTTCCAATCCCGGGTAGGGTGGATTTTTTGTTGTTGGATTTCTGAATGGATTAAAATTTTTAACCGAGAAACAATGAGATGTTTTTGGCATAATTTCTGCCAGTTATTTTCTCCGGTGGTTCAAAACAATCAATTGAAAAAAGAACTTGACATTTCAGTAATGATTTAATACATTTATAACTCGTACAGAAAGTTTTTAAGGAGAGTGCCTATAGAAGTTCGTTAAAGGTCTGGTGGATTTTAGTTATACTGTTTCTGCAGAAAAAAAAGTTGTATTCCGCTTGCCTTTACGGACTTATATCCAGACCGAATGTTCATGGTCCGTGTGTTTTTCTGCAGGACATGAGAATTCGGTTTTTTATTTATATTTTGGAGGATAAAATGAAGAAATTATTCATGATTCTGATGATCACAGCCCTTGGATTGATGTTTTCGTCCTCGGCATTTGCTGTGAGTGAATCGGCGGTACTCTTTCTGCTGATTTCTCCCGGAGCCAGAGCCGCGGGAATGGGTGAGGCTTTCGTGGCAGTGGCGGATGATGCCACGGCGATACACTGGAATCCTGCAGGGCTTGCATTCCAGAGAGGCGGAGAGGTCACTCTTATGCACTGTAAATGGCTGCCCGGACTGGTCGACGATATGTACTATGAATTCGGATCGTTTCGTCAGTATTTCGAAAGTCTTGGAGGAACCGTCGGTGCCAACGTCACCTACCTCAATATGGGCGAACAGGTCTGGATGAGTGAAAATAACGAAGAGCAGGGACGTTTTGTCAGTTACGATTTCGCTGTGACTCTGGGATATGCTACCCAGCTAAATGATAATCTGGGTCTTGGTGTGAATATGCGGTTTATCCAGAGTCTGCTGGCTCCAGACTGGGTTCAGGTGGGTGAGGAAAAGGGGGGTGGAAAAGGAAATGCCTTTGCCGTGGATGTAGGGATGCTGTACAAATTTTCTTTTCCCAAAGGACTCTCATTCGGTGCCGCCATTTCCAATATGGGGCCGAAAATTACCTATGTGGATCAGGCGCAGGCAGATCCCATTCCGACTAATCTGAAAGTCGGATTTGCGTACCGGTTGCTGGACACAGAATACAATCGCTTTTTATTAGCTGTGGATACGAACAAACTGTTGGTGGTACGGCATAAAGACGGCACGTCAGATCCTTTTTACAAGGCACTTTTTACTTCCTGGACGGATGGATCTTTGAGTGACCAGGCGAAGCGGCTGATCAGTTCTGTGGGTTGTGAATATGTTTATAATAATATGATTTTTCTGCGGGCCGGTTATTATTATGATGAAGAAGGAAAAGTGAAATTTCCCGCTTTCGGCGCAGGGCTGCAGTATTCAAAGTATCGTTTCGATTTTGCCTATGTGGCGGCAGAACAGGGACATCCGCTTGCAGATACCATGCGGTTTTCTTTGACTATCGGTTTTTAAATGTGGCGGATTTTGTAGACTGATGTTGTAACTTGTTTTGAAGAATACCCCACTCGGTTCTGTGGGGTATTTTATTTATCTGTGGAGTCTTCATGAAAAAAGTTTTATTTTGTGTTTTGCTTTTTCTGGTTCATCTGATTTTTTCATTTGCTTCCATGGCCAAACCTTTTCAGATTCGGCAGGGGAAATCGGTTGTTTCAAGACGCAATCTTCTTGAACATTCCAGGATCACTTTTCAGAACGGAATAGGGTTTTTCAAACCGGAGACTGCGGCACCATCCATTCCGGATACAGTCCGTGTTCTGGCATTGATGGCAGAATTCCAATCGGATGAAAATAATAAAACCACGGGAGACGGCACATTTGATCTATCCTCTTCGGACGATCCCGTAATCGATCCACCCCCGCACGATGCCTCCTATTTTCAGAATCAACTGGCAGCTTTATCCAGTTACTATCTGTCTGCAAGCCGGGGCAAATTGATCGTGGAAGGCCAGGTTTTTCCGACGACGTTAACGCTTTTGGATGAAATGGGAAGATACAATCCCAATACATCGGAAGAAGCTACGGATCAGGGATTGGCCGAACTGTTTCGAGACGTCATTCATCTGGCCGATGCTGCCGGCGTTTCGTTCTCTGCGTACGATTGTTTTATCGTTTTTCATGCGGGTGTCGGGAAAGATATCGATCTGGGTTTCGATTTTACGCCCCAGGACATTCCGTCGGCATTCCTGAATCTGGATTATCTGAGAACCCATTTGGCCGAAGGCGATCCGGATTATCCGGGTATTCCGGTCGAGGGCGGGAATGATTTTGTTCAGGAAGGGATTGTTCTGCCCGAAACCGAAAATCAGGATGGATATGAATTCGGAATGTTAGGGATCATTGTTCAGAAATTCGCGTTTCAGATTGGTTTGCCTGCGTTGTGGAATACCGAGAGCGGACGTTCAGGCATCGGCCGATGGGGATTGATGGATCAGGGATCGGGCAATTTCAGCGGATTGATCCCCGCCGAGCCGTGCGCGTTCAGCAAGTTCCTGATGAGTTGGGAAGTGCCTGTGGATGTGCTGTCCGGGGACAGTTTGCAGGTGGCCTGTTCGAAAGCCGTTGGAAATCGGATTTACCGGATTCCGATCAACGATCATGAATATTTTCTCCTAGAGAACCGCATGCACGATGCGAATGGAGACAGTGTGGCAGTGGGTTGGGACAGCGGAGGCGATTCGGTGATTTTTCGCTCGGATGGTACAATCGAAATGTCGAAACCCGCTGTCATCATCGGAGTGGATGAATATGACTACGGGCTGCCTGGTTCCGGGATTCTCATCTGGCATGTGGACGAGAATGTGGTTCTCGAAAATATTTTGACGAATCGGATCAACAACGATCCTTCACACCGTGGCGTCGATCTCGAAGAAGCGGACGGGGCCCAGGATATCGGGGAATCGTACAGTTATCTGAGTGGGGGGTATGGTTCGGAATTGGGTGTGCTGCACGACGCCTGGTTCAAAGACAACGAATACAATCTCTTAGCAAACAATGCAAAAGAGGTAACTTTTGCCCCAAACACCTATCCGGACAGCCGGGCCTATTCCGGGGCAAATTCCCATCTCGTCATTTCGGACTTCACGGAAATCGATACTGTCATGGCTTTTTCCGTCAAGAATGATTTATTGCGAAAAGGATTTCCCGTAGATTTTGGGCAGGGACAAACACCTTTCGCGCCCCTTTTCGGCGACCTGAATGGAGATCAGAAAACGGAAGTGGTGATTATCACAGAGGAAGGGAAAATATTTGTTTGGCAACAGGATGGAAGTCCTTTGATTGAGACGGATGCAACAGGATACCGTCTTCAGGTCACGAGTGATACAACATGGTTTCCCGTTGCTCTGCTGGCCGATCTCGGGAAAAAAGTGGTCTGCCCTCCGGTTTTGTGCGATCTGGATCAGGACGGAAGGGACGAAATTTTTGCTGCCATTTCCGGCGGAGATGTTGAGGTATGTGAAATCGAAGCGAATGAAGTGGTCGTGACACCGATTTTTATCGACACGGATAATGAGGTGGTGACCCTAACTTGTATTCACGGACATTTGTTTGCCGGCACCCGAACGGGAGAAATTGCTACCGCAACTTTTCTGAGATCGTTTTGGCCCGTTTATCCATTGAATAATGGAACCATCACAGGGCTCTGCCAGTTCGGTTCAGATGAAGCAGGATTGGTGGTTGCCACCACTGAAAACGGACAAATCGCTTTACTCGAACTAAATGGCCAGGTTGTCTGGCAGAAAACCTTGCCCGAAGCAAAAATTTCTACAGTGACGAGTGCGTGGCTCGATTCGAATTCGCCTTCGATTATGGTGACTTCGGAAACGGGTGAAGGATGGGTATTGGACGGTCAGGGAAACCAGATCGCGCGGTTCGGAGAGAATCAAAACGATCCAGAAGAAAAACATTCGGCCATCGGCGATGTCGATGGGGACGGGTTTATGGAAATCGTTAGGATGGCGAACGGTCAGGTTGGTTGTTTCAATCACAACGGCAGTCCGGCCAACTATTTCCCGATTCCGAATTATTCACAGAAGATTTCTCTGTCCTCTCCGATTCTGGGAGATGTGGACGGTGACGGAAGTGTGGATATTTTGACGGCTTCGTCGGAAGGAGAAGTTCTGGTGTACAGCGCAAAGGGGCGGGTTCCGGAAGGATTCCCGGTCAGCCATGGGGGATCGAAAGTCTTGTCTCCCGTTTTGTTCGATCTGGACGGCGACGGGCATACGGAACTGGCCGCTGTTTCCGAAAAGGGCTATCTTTATGTATGGGATCTGACCAGTTCTTACGATCCGGTAACTGTTCCCTGGCCTGCCGAATGTCACGACCCGGCCCGAACGGGAATGAATCCGCAGCAATTGAACTGTCCACAGCCTCATGGGGAGTGGATGCCTGACCGTCTGGTTTACAACTATCCCAATCCAAACGAGGGCAACGAAACGACGATCCGTTATTATCTTGAATATCCGGCGAAAGTTCATATTAAAATTTTTAATTTAGCCGGAGAATTTATCGATGAATTCGATGGTCCTGGAACCGGGCAAACCGACAACGAAATCCTCTGGGATTTGACCGATGTGGACAGCGGGGTCTATTTCTGTCAGGTTAAGGCCGAGGGAAATCTGGGAGAAAAGACCGTCACGATCAAGATTGCGGTGGTGAAATAGGAATCAGTTATAAGATGGTCATTCATGGTTCGACTGTCTTACCGTGAATGACTTCAAGAGAATTCTGTAGAAAGGAAATATCTGTTTGAAAATAAGGCTGGTTTTACTTTTTCTATTAATCATTTGGATCGGTACGGTTTCCGGGCAGCTCCAGGAGTACAATCATCCCGAATTGAAATGGCAAACCATCGAGACGGAACATTTTTACGTTCACTTTCATCAGGGCACCGAACAGACAGCGGCGATTGTGGCCAAGATCGCCGAAGATATCTATCAGCCGATTGTTGATCTCTATAATTATACCCCTGACGGCAAAATCCATTTTATCATTCGAGATCACGACGACGAATCCAACGGTGCGGCATTTTATTATGACAACAAGGTGGAGGTGTGGGCTCCGCCGATGAATTTTTTGCTCAGAGGAACGCACAATTGGTTGCGCAATGTGGTGACGCATGAGTTCACGCACATGATTTCTCTGGGCGCTATCCGCAAAATCCCCCGCCAGATCCCGGCCATTTATTTTCAATGGATCGGTTATGAGGAGGAGAGACGGTCCGATGTTATCCACGGTTATCCCAATACGCTCGTTTCGGTCCCCTTCCCGGGCACGATTGTTCCTCTCTGGATAGCCGAGGGGATGGCCCAGTTTCAGCGTGAGGGACTGCACTATGATATCTGGGACACCCATCGCGACATGATTCTCCGTACGGCCGTACTTGGCAACACACTCGCTTCGATATCCGAAATGGGCATTGGAGGAAAGGACCATCTGGGTTACGAGCGGGACATTTACAATCAGGGGTATGCACTGGTGCAGTATATGGCAGACCGTTACGGCGAAGGGGTTCTCACCAAGTTGACCCACAGTATGAAATCCCTTCTGCGAATTCAATTTTCCGACGCCTGTAAAAATGTCCTCGGTAAAAGTGACCGTGATCTTTACAATGAATGGAAAACGTGGCTCGTTCAATCGTACCGCCGGAGCACGGAGGAAATCGAACGCCATTTATACCAGGGGAATTTGATCGAGAAAGAGGGGTTGGCCAATTTCTTTCCGGTCTGGTCGCCGGACGGGGAAAGCATTGCCTATGTTTCAAACCGGGGGAAAGATTATATTTCGCAGAGCCAGGTCTGGCTGATCAATTTAAAAACGGGTCAAAAACGCCACATCACAAGCGGTGTCACTTCCTCGATCTCCTGGTCGCCCGACGGAAACCGGCTGGTCTACGCGAAGAGAAAAGCGCGAACCCGGCAGGGGTCACATTACTATGATCTGTATACGTACGATCTTGAAAAGAAAAAGGAAAAACGGCTCACACGGTTTTTGCGAGCACGGCAGCCCGACTGGTCCGAAGACGGCAAACTTGTCTGTGTGATCGAATCGGACGGGACGTCGAATCTGGTGGTTCTGAATGAAGACGGGAAACAGATCAAACAGATTACTTCCTTTCAACAGAGCGAGCAGATCTTTACGCCGCACTGGATGAAAGACGGACGAATCGTGTTCGATATGGCTCAAGAAAAACACGGTCGAGACATCGCTGTGATCGATTCGACCGGCTCCCACTTTCAGATTCTTATCCAAACCCGTCATGATACGAGAGATCCGTATCCCGATCCAAAAGAGAAAGCGCTTTACTTCAGTTCCGATACCACCGGCATATTCAATGTGTATCGATACGATTTTGTTACCGAAGAAACAACCCAGCTCACCAATGTCGTCGGCGGCGCTTTCATGCCTGCCGTTAATTCCGATGGCAAACTGGTCTATTCCGATTTTCAATCGGACGGTTACAAAATCGCCCTGCTCGATTCGTTCCGTGTGATCGAGCCATCCGGAACAATCTATCACTCTCCCTATGAAAAAATGAGAAACACAAACCGGCATTGGAATATTGCTCAATTCGACGATAAAAATCCTCCCCGATACGATTCGCATCCGTACAAACCGATTTATTCGAAACTTTCCTTTTTCCCCCGCATCATGGTCGATTATCCGAAGAAGCTCAAGGTGGGCACCTATTTTTACGGAAGCGATTTTTTGGATAAAATTTTTCTCTTCGGTGGGTTTGCACTAAATGGTGAATTCGATACCGATGCATTCGGTATTTTTGAATACAGGCGATTCTATCCTACCTTTTTTATCGAACTTTACCATATCATGCGCAATAAATCATTTGTGGATCCGGATGCAGATTATAAGGTGCGGTACAATCTCATGGAAGCCGATTTGGGCGCCGACTGGAAAATCGACGATACCAACACACTGCGCACCGCGTTTGTATACAGTCAATACGGGTATATGGGAAAAGGCACCTACATGGGTGTGTTCAACAAGTTTTCTTCCACCTATCACAGGGGTAGCGTGGCTCAGTTGAAATGGACTCACCAGGCAGTCGGACGGTCCCAGTTTTCTCAAATTGCGCCGCCGGGAGGCAGGAAAATCGATTTCAAGATAGAACGGGCTTGGCAGAATTATGCCGTGGATTTTGATGTCAATATGGAATACGGCACACTTGTGGATGTTTATAAAAAATATAGTTACGATCAATTTGAGTTAGACTGGCGGGAATATGTGTCCTTACCCTGGCTCGATCATACGCTCGCCCTTCGTTTAAAAGCGGGTCTCATCGATCAGCCTGTCGAGAGTTTTTATTATCTTTTCGGCGGTGGTCTTGATGGTCTGAAGGGGTATCCGTATTACAGCATCGAAGGTCGGAAACTGGCGCAATTGACGCTTGCCTACCGGTTTCCGATTTGGAGAAAGATGGGACTGCGTTTTCTGTTCTTCAATTTTGATAATCTCTATTTATCGGTCTACGGAGAAACAGGAAACGGATGGAACCGGGATAAACTCGATTTTTCCAACTGGAAAAACGATGTCGGCGTGCAGGTCAGATTGAGCCTTTTTAATTTTTATGCTTATCCGATGTGTCTTTTTTTCGATGCATCCTACGGACTTGATCAATTTACGCATGAGAATCAGGTTTACGGAAAATCGTGGCGTACTTATTTTGGCGTTCTTTTTGATTTTTTGGATTAAACGGTCTTACAATAATTGTCAACCATCATAACGGAGGTTTCCATGAGAACGACGGTCTGTTGTACAGTCTTGCTGCTGATTTTTTCTTTCACTGTCTTCGGACAGGTTCCGATCGATACGGAAAGCTGGGATCGCTCCGTGGAACTGCGGTCGTATTTTTGCATGAATCAGGAGGAGAATTCAAACGTGCCGGAATCGGCCGCGTCTGTTCACGGAAGAAAAAATCCTGCCGTGGGGATTCTGCTTTCGGCGGTCGTTCCGGGAGCCGGGGAAATCTATTCAGGTTCATGGATCAAGGGCGCCATTTTCCTCGGCATCGAAACCGGACTGTGGATTTATTACGTTCAATTTGAGAATAAAGGTAAAGACTGGGAAGATATTTTTCACGCGTACGCGGATGAACATTGGAACGAGGAGACATGGATATCTTGGAAAACACAATTGGGTGAAGATCCATATGAAGGAACACACACGCTCCCTTCGACGAAGACGCAGCAATATTATGAAATGATCGGGAAGTACGACCAATTCATGGAGGGATGGGACGATTGGGTACAGGGAGGACCAAGTCTCACGCCGCATCGGGATCATTACGAGACGCTGCGGGACAACAGCAACAAAGAATTGATCAAAGCATCCTACTGTGCGATGATTGCTCTGGCCAACCACGTCATTTCCGCATTCGATGCGTCCTGGTCTGTCAGACGACATAATCGGAAAATCGAGAGTAAAACCAGAATTGGGCTGCAGAAAGTGCACGATGAGTATGTGCCGATGCTTAGCATGGATTTAAGTTGGTAGTTATCAATATTGATCAATGGAATTTATCCTTCAGGATTTTAGACAATGAAAGGCTGAAGCCTGAATTCCATTTAAAATGTCTATTCGGAGTGTTAATGTTTATGAAAAATCAATTTCGAATGATTCGAACATTTTTAGTCGTTTTGCTTTTCGTCCAGGGAGGGATTCTTTTCGGACTCGACGGTTCGGAACGATCCGAAAATGAAAACCGAACAACAAAACCTGCTTCCCTCTGTTTTAGGACGGCTCTGATACCCTCCGCTAATGAATCTACGGTTTCGGAACAGCCTGCTACTCCATCAAAAGCCAAAGCGTTTTTTCTTTCTTTCCTATTGCCGGGAGCCGGTGAATACTATGCGGGTTCGAAAAAAATGGCCAAGATTTTCCTGGGAACCGAAACCCTGCTGTGGTCGACCTATTTTTCGTTTCGGATATACGGGAACTGGAAAAAGAGCGATTACGAACTGTATGCCGTTTCACATGCTGGAATTCAGCCGGCAGGAAAAGATCATAAATACTATGTTGCTATGGAGAACTACAACAGCCTCCGCGAATACAACGAAGCGAAGCTTCGTCAGCGCAATCTTGCCGATCTTTATCCTGAAGATGAACAACATAACTGGCAGTGGGACAACAAGGATTCACGTCGGAAATTCGGCACGCTTCGTGTTGCGAGCGACCGGGCTTACAATCGCTCTCTTTTTGTCATCGGCGGTGTGCTCATTAACCATCTCATCAGCGGGATTGATGCACTTCGGCTGGCGAAAAAAGAAGAAAGCAGGCACAATCAGGATATACAAGTGGGAGTTGCGGGATTGCCGGAAGGTGGAATGGTTTTGAGTGTATGGAAAGTTTTCTGAAATAGTTTATTTTGTGTATTTGATCTTTTTTTCTTTTTTCTTGACATTGGTTATATTTTCTTATATAATATAGGACTTTTTTATATAACAGAATTTGTCGGAGAACATTGATTAAAGTATAGCGAATCAGGAGTTGTTTTCAAATTCAAGTGTAGGAATTGGAGATTTCAAGAAAACACTTAATTTTTCGCACCCGTGTTTGAATGGAGCATGAAAATTCGATGACAAAGGTGACAGAACAATCACATGATGGATTTACGCTTTTTATCACCACGAACGGTGAGCATGAGTATTTTATTACTTCCCGAATTGAAAACGAACAGTATAAACCCACTGAGATCACTCAAACGGTATATCAAAGAATAACAGAAATTCTCAATCAATCCAATTTGCGAATCGTTCACGAACGCATCTTTGGCAGCAATTCGCTCTATGATGAAATTATGCTGAAGCGAAAGGAAATCCTTCAAAAAAACGGTATTACAGAAGAGCTGCCTGTCACCTATATTCAGGGGCAGCCGATTTGGGGAGAGGGATTGGCAGGCGTTCAAATACGGGCTGTCCGATTAGACAATGCCAGTGATAAAGTGTGGACGATCTATGATCAGGATGTTCCCTGCGGCCGCGGATGGAATCGGAACGGCGCAACATTCCTGATGCTCCATAATATTCATGGGTTGAATCGGGACAGGAAGAATGATAATGCTCGGGAAGATCAGGCATCCAGGATGTTCGACTGGGCCAATCGATTGCTTAAAAAACAGGGGGCCGGTTTTCAAAATGTGGTGCGTACCTGGATCTATCTTTCCGATATATTAGATTGGTATAAAGAGTTCAACATCGCAAGAAATAAACAGTTTCACACTTTTCGTCTACTGGACGATTCAAGAGAAAATTTGGAAGCCGAGAAGATATATCTCCCGGCAAGCACAGGGATCGAGGGAGATAATCCTCTTGGTGCAGCCGGCGTGATGGATGTTTTGGCCGTGCTTCCTAAAAAAATGGGTTCGCTGAAGATTCAGCCCCAGAGCGGAGCCAAACAAAAATCGCCATATCGATACGGCTCGGCGTTTTCACGATCTATTTCTATCCAGGAAAAGGAGTTGACGTACATCATGCTCTCGGGGACAGCGGCTATCGACAATCACGGTAAGAGTCTCTATCCTGGGGATGCCCGCGCCCAGATTAAAAAAACGATTGATGTGGTCGAAGCGTTGGTTGCCAAAGAGGGCGGGAAATTGCGTGACATCTGTGAAGCCACCACTTTTTTGAAGCGGGCCGAGGATATATCGATTTACAACGAGGTGATCTCCGAATATGGTTTGGAACACATGCCGGCCATTTGTGTAGTTGCAGATGTATGCCGCGACGAATTGCTGTTTGAACTGGATGCGATGGTTTCCTTCTTCAATTCTTCTTCGAATGAGTAAAGATCCTCTTTGTCAATGATCTGTTCAATATCAAATTGAAATCAATAGAACATCGCAAGCCATCTCCGAATCAATTCATCCGTTTCCGTCGATATAAATAATATCTGTTATTTCTTCGATCCATGAAAAAAGGATTTTAGGTGAAAGTGGGTTTACGCTTTTTGCCAACTTTATTGTCGGCCATTCTTATTTTTTGTGTGCTTGTTGTGTCCGGCGTGCTCGCCGTGGCGACTTTTATCGAGAATGATTTTGGGGCGGAAGCTGCCCGGGCTGAAGTTTATGATGCTGTCTGGTTTCAGGGACTGGCTCTTTTTACTCTATTCGTTTTTACATTGCTTATTCTATTAAAAAAAATCTGGCAGAGAGGCAAGCGAACCGTTTTTTTATTTTATGCGGGGATTTTACTTGTATTTGCCGGTTATGGCATAACTCAATATATCGGTTATCACGGTTTTCTCCATCTCAGAGAGGGGGAAACTTCCGATCAGATCGAATCCTCAAATTCTTTTCTTCAAGTTCATATTAAAAAAAATCACAAGAAAAACGTCTTTCAAAAAGCGCTCTTATGTTCTCCGATCACACGAAACGGGTTTCATCAGAAAATTCACTTCAAAAACGAAACATTTCACGTCCGGTGTTTAAATTATTTCCAAAATGGAACAGGCGAAATTGTGGAAGATCCCCGGGGCTGTCCGGTTATATTGCTGCAGGTGGCCAACCGTGATGAGATCCGAAACGTGCCGATGCAGGTAAAAGAAACGCGGAAGATCGGCCATGCGGTGATCGGATTTCAGACGGAAATTCCGGATTCTCTTCCGTGGATTCGAATTGAGGTGAAGGGAAATCAGCCGGTTCTTTCCGCTTCGCAGTCCATGACGATCCGATCGATGATCGATTTTCGACGTCGAACTGTTTCTCCGAAGACTCAAATTGATTTTCTCCCCTTTCAACTCTATGAAGTCGGATCACTGAAATTCGGGCTGGAGCATTGCTATCCCAAAGGCCGGATCGAAGCCGTCGATCTTTCCAATGTTCCCGGATTCGAACCGCTGTCTTCGGATCGTCAAAGCGTTCTGATTGTTGAAATTCAAACCGGAGAGGAGAAGAAGCAGGCCGTTCTGTTCAGAGAGTCCGACCGAAAGGGAATCGTTCGTCATATCACGCTGAAAGGTTACGAGATCGATTTGTCCTATGGTTCAAAAAAGATCATGCTGCCTTTTGCGGTTCGGCTCGAGGACTTTCAAGTCGAGCGCTATCCCGGTTCACAGAAGCCTTCGGGTTTTGCCAGCAATGTGGTGGTTGAAGATGCCGACAGGGGAATCCGAATGAATTACCGTATTTATATGAATCACACTCTGAAATATCGCGGATACCGGTTCTTTCAATCTTCTTTCGATGAAGATGAAGCCGGGTCTGTGCTTTCGGTTTCCTACGATCCCGGAACACTGGTTTTCTATGCCGGTTATCTCCTGATCCTTTTGAGTTTTTTTATCAATCTGTTTCTTCCCAACGGGCGGTTTCGCAGGTTGAGTGAAAGAATCCGCCAATTGTCTTTGTCCCGATCCGTGGCAGTCGGGATGATGATTCTGTCGCTGTCCGTTGTTTTTCCAGCCTCTATTTTTTCAGAATCCCAAACAGAAAATCCGTCACAGACTATCGCGCGATTCGATCTCTCTCACAGCAGAAAATTCGGGGAACTTTTGATTCAGGATCCGGGAGGCCGAATCAAACCGCTGAATAGTTTCGGTCAAGAACTTATGCACGATTTGTTCTATCCGAACCGCGCGCTCGGTCTGCATTCCGATCAGATGGTTTTGAGCATGGTGATTCAGCCCACCTTGTGGTTCGACATCCCGGCCATAAAGATCGATGATCCGGAAATCAATCTGCGAATCGGGACCAAGCCCGGCCAAAAATGGGCTTCCTACGACGATTGTTTTGATACGCAATCGAATCGGTTCAAATTGATCCGGGAATATCAGACAGCTCAATCCAAAACGGGACACCAGCGAACTCGGTTCGATAAAGCCGTTCTCCATATGCAAAAACGGATTGCCGTTCTGGAACAGGCATTGGATGCGAGCCGGTACCGTCTTTTCCCGGATTCGGGAAATCCTTCCGGTCCATGGCATTCCATTGCTCGGGAGCCATTGTGGCTTGATTATGAAAAATCTGTCCGGGATGCTTTGCAGACGGGAAATTGGAATCAAGCTGAGAATGCTCTTTCTGAAATTCGTCAATATCAAACAGAAAACGGATCGGATGGTCTTCCCGGTCAAAGTCGGATTCGAGCGGAAATTGCTTATAATGAATTCCAGCTTCCGAAGCGACTGATTTTTTGGATTTTGGTGCTGGGCGTTTTGTTGATGATCGTATCGGTCCTTCGTATTTTCATCGATTTGCCGCTGCTTCATAGAATTTCAAAAATAGTTGTGATTTTGTTGTTTGTCGCGTTTCTTTTTCAAACGTTCGGTTTGGATCTCCGATGGATTGCATCCGGTCATGCCCCCTGGAGCAATCAATACGAGTCGATGATTTTTACTGCCTGGGTGGTTCTATTTTCCGGATGGGTCCTCTCGAGAAGAAATACCATCCCTTTGGCGACTGCGTCTCTCCTCTCTGGAGCGGTTCTCAAGGCAGCCCATTTGCCCTGGGTCGATCCGAAGATCACAAATCTACCGCCGGTACTGAAGTCTCACTGGATGCTTACCCACGTTTCCATCATTATATCGAGTTATGGTTTTTTCGGATTGAGTGCATTTTTGGGACTGATCGTACTTCTCCTCTTTATTTTTAAAAGACAAAAATCTGCGCTTCGTGTCGAATCGGCCATTCAATTCCTGACCTATATCAGTGAGCAATCAATCCATCTCGGTTATCTGCTCGTTTTATCGGGAACCTTTTTAGGAGCTGTCTGGGCCAATGAATCCTGGGGAGGATATTGGGGCTGGGATTCGAAAGAAACGTGGACGCTCATTGTGATCCTTGTTTATACGATCATTGTTCACCTGTATCGTTTTCCGCAACTGTATTCCAGCTTTATTTTCAATCTCAGTGGTGTTCTTGCTTTTTTTACGATTTTAATGACCTACATCGGAGTGAATTTCTATTTGTCGGGTCTTCATTCCTATGCATCCGGAGATCCGATGCCCATTCCGGTTTTTTTCTATATCATTCTTATCTTCATCATGATAATCACAGTTCTGGCTTTTCGAAAGAGAAAATTAACGTTTTTTAAAGATTGACAAAGAATTCTTTCATGAAAAAACTTTTAGTGACTGGCGGAAGCGGCTTGATCGGTGGGCATATTGCTTCCAAAGCGAATACGGCATGGGAAGTCTATGCCACCTGTCGGTCCAATCCTGTGGATCTGTCATCCGTTCAATCGATCCTGTTGCGGCTTGAAGATAAAGATTCGATTCCGAAGGTCATCCAACAGATTCGGCCCGATGTGGTGATTCACTGCGCGGCTTGGAGCGACCTGGATCGATGCGAACAGGACAGAAAACACGCTTTCCAAATCAATGCGGAAGGTACGGCTGTTTTAGCCAAAGTGTGTGCGGGATCGAATATTCGTTTGATCTTTACATCGAGCGACATGGTTTTCGACGGTAAGAAAGGGAACTATACCGAATCGGATCCGCCCCAACCGATCAATGTTTACGGGGAGACCAAACTGTTGGCCGAGGAGCAAATACAATCGGTCTGCTCGAATTATGTCATTGTCCGGGTGGCACTTGTCTACGGGAAACCGGTTATCCGCGGCAACTCTTTTTCAGAAAAGATCGTGAACCAATTTCGTGAAGGCAAATCCGTTCCTCTTTTTACGGATCAATTTCGCACTCCCGTCTGGGTGCGAACGCTCGCCGATGCACTTTTAGAACTGGCCAGTCATGATTATGCGGGGATGCTTCACATCGGCGGTTCTGAGAAAGTGGATCGCTATACGTTTGGTTTGGTTCTGGCCGAAATCGGACAGTATCCGTCGGAATTGTGTCGACCGGTCAGCATGTTCGATCTACCGACGGTTGCTCCCAGGCCGCAGGATACATCATTCAAAATTTCACTTGCGAAGAAAATGCTGAAGACACCTTTTACAAGCTATCGCCAAAGGCTGTCGTTTGATTATTCCGTCGAGGAAAATGAAATATCGTAAACTATCAAGAAAAAGTGAATATTTAATATAAAAAACTGTTGAAAATAGCTTTCAATTGTATTAAATTGCATTCGCTATGGTGGAACTCATGGATACAGCCAGACATCTGGATATTGTTACCACAGAGGAAATCGAATCCGGTACTCTGAAGATGTCGCTTCGGAAGGAAGTCGATCCGAATTTTGTTATCGATGAACTACATCAACTGTTCGATGATGCTTTTCAATCGGAGATTTCGACTATTCTGTTCGATATGGAAAATGTCACCTTTCCCAATGCCAGTTTTATTGCGCTTCTCATCGGGAAGACTGCCGAGGCCCGGCGCTGGGGGAAAAGTATCCGGATTATTCATCTCAATGAAATTGCACGGAATCATTTTTCCATGTTTTCTCCTTTGACGTTTCTTTCTTTTGGGGAAGAGAGATTTTCGGACATTGAAGAGTCAGAAAATGAAACCAATTTAAAGCTTGAAGAGAAATATACGTTAGTCGAAGGCAAACCGAGTTATCTTCAGGAAATTGCCACAGTCGATTCACTGAATAAAATCATGGAGTTTGTGGCTGTTCTGGCCAAACAAGCCGGCATGGAAAAAGTGGAATTGAGCAAAATGAAAATCGCCGTCTATGAAGCCTGTATCAATGTAATCGAACACGGATATAAATTCGAACCCGGGAAATGGATCGGCATCGAGGTATTGTACGATCAAAACCGGTTCGAAGTCGCGATTATGGATGATGGAGATTCATTCGATTTTTACAATTGCAAACATTATGATGTTCAGGAAGCGTTTGATGAGAAACGTCGCGGCGGTTATGGTCTTTATATCATTCAACAATCCATGGACGAAGTCCAATACCAAAGCGATAAGAAGAACGGAAACCGCTTGACATTGATTAAGTATATCCATTAATATTTTTTGGGTGTTGGCTTCCAGCCGGAATGAAACCCGCAGATCACTTAGTTAAGTATGATCATAAAAGGAGAATAAGAAGCATTTAGTTTAATTAAGAATTAGGGCGATTAGCTCAGTTGCCTTCAATAATTTAGTCATATAATAAATTGGTCCCGCCTCAAGCGGGAGTTAGAGCCTTGATCGAAGATCAAGATATTAGTTATAAATTGTCAAGTTGCTTGTTGAAAAAAAAGGATTGAAAAGGGCGATTAGCTCAGTTGGTTAGAGCGCTGGTCTCACATACCAGAGGTCACTGGTTCAAATCCAGTATCGCCCACAAATGAATTGCCTTTGAGATTGGGAAATATTTTATAATTTCAAATAAATACATTTCAAATATTTAATGAAAAATAACTCGGTATTCAGTCATTCAACATTGTTATTACACGGCTGTTGATTTGAGTTTTATGCCTCACATATTGTGATTATTTTGTTCATATTTACTAAGAAAAAGATGAACTTTATCTAATGAAATTGTATAGAAAAAATATAATGCAACACAGGGATTTATTTTCATGCCAATAGGTACCTCTGTAAATGACATTAAGAAAAAAATTGTAACAATAATAAGAGCATGACATCTAAATTCTTCAGAAAATATGTTTCTTAGTTTATTCGAATCAATATACCATTTGATATTATAAAAGATAAGAATCAGATAGGTTAAAACTCCGAATATTCCCATACCCAACATATGTTCTAAAAATGCATTATGGCAATGGTATACATAAAAAAATAATGATGTACTTACATCTTCATTGATCACAAATCGAGTTACGCCATATCCTGATCCAAAAAACTGATTTTCAATGGGTCTATTTCTTATTTTATGAATGACCAATTGCCATATATCAGTACGTCCCGTTATGGACATGAGTTCTTCCATATCTTGGTCACGATTTATTGCAAAAAAAATTTTTACGAAATAGGGAATATTCAATGATATTCCTAACATAAATATTAATAATAAACTTCCAACAATACACAGTAATATCATTCCTAAAAATTGGATTTTTCTCACTTTGAAAAATCCATATATGATACATCCAAGAATAAAGGCCATAAGAGCCATGCGAGTTCTTGATGCCAGAATAATAAAAATATAAACCCATCTTAAAAGCCATAAATATTTGTGATGTTTTTGGTCTCCTATACTTAAAGAAATCATAAATGCAAGTACAGCTTGAAAGCTCATTGCATTCGCATGAGTAACTCCCATTCCAAGTCTCGACATTTGTCCATCTATGATAGTATTTCCATATAAAAAAAATGCCACAAGATCTTTAATCAACATTAAAGTGACAATAAAAAGCCAAATATTTTCAATTAGATATAGAGCCCCGTTGGATTGTGCACGTTGGACAAGACTAATAATCAATAATGAGAGTCCAAGAAGTAAAATCCAATATCCCAGGATAGTAAAAGAATAATTACTAAAAATCGCTGAAAATCCAGCAGCGGCGGTATAAGCCATAAGTGCTTTTGAACCGAAACCTAGTGTATTTTTACTGGTTCTGATTAAAAAAAGTGCGAAGCATATAGAAAATAAAGCTACTGAGACCTGAAGCATGACCAGCCAATCCAATCCTACGCCTGTTTCTACATCGCTTTCCCTGGATCTTAAATGAGTACCAATAAGGAATATTATTGATAGCCAAAGAATCAATGACAATATAATGATTCCTTTTTTACCCTCAAAAGTATTTTCAAATCGTTTATTCATATAAATGAAATTTGTGATTCATCTTTTTTGAATAATAGTATTTATTTTAAAACGCAATTTATGATTGATTAACATTTAATTCTAAACAATTTAAGCTAATAAACTTTTTCATTAAAATCAAGTAAGATATATATGTAATTAAAAAAATTATAAAACTAAATTATGTTACAAAACCTTTATTGTTCCGGTTTGCTAGTGAAAACTATGCACTTTTAGTGCATAGTGGTTTAATTCATTTCATATTTTTTCGCAAGGCTTGATTGTTGATATGCCATTTATGCTCCTGTTAGTATTTGAATGTTAGGATTTAATACTGACCTAAACAATTAATCCGACTTTGGAGAAGTTAGGAAACAAAAAGAATCATGAAATTGTAATTGATAAATGTTATATTTGAAACATAAACATCCATATTAGCATGATTTTTGCTTAATAAATTTTATTAGGAATAGTGTTAAAATTTATTATTATATATCATTAGTGTATGGTTAAGGAATCGAGCAATAAATAAGGTTTCATTAGCCTCAAAATTTATTATATTTAGCATCACCTAAGAGTATAACAAAACCAGGGGTAGTCAGGCCAGAAAATAACATACAACAATTTTTGATAATGCTATCATTTTTTTCACGGCTCGAATGTCAAAATATTGTTGACCGGTATAAAGGAGGAAAAAATGAAAAGTAAAATTGTGATTTGTTTCATTTTATGCATTTCTGTGATTAATGGGTATTCTCAATTCTTACCAGAACCTTCAGATGGCAATAAATGGGAATTATATTGGTCCGATGAATTCA
>CAZIAH010000002.1:68782-129131 GCA_964537715.1 uncultured bacterium
ATGAAGTGGAGTATCGTTTTGACTGGGGTGACGACACCCAATCCTCCTGGTCGACATCCACTTCCGCATCACATGTATGGTCTTCGACAGGGTCTAAGTCTGTTTCAGTTACTGCGCGATGCAAAGAGCATACAGGCAATTCAGCCACATCGGATAATCTGTTAATTAATGTAAAAGAACCTGATTTACCTGGAGAAGATGATTTATTCCTCCCACAACCTTCAAATGGTTACAAATGGGAAGCATTATGGAGTGACGAGTTTAATGGAGCCGTGATTGATGAGTCGAAATGGGAAATACTTGAGGAATGGGTGTGGGCCAAAGAAGACGTTTACCTGGATAACCAGGGCAATCTGATTCTACGTACCAAATATGATGGAAGCGAATATACATGCGGGGCAATCCGTACGCAAGGGAAATTCGAACATACTTTTGGTTATTGGGTTATAAGATGTAAGTTTCAGGAAGAACAGGGACATTGGCCAACATTTTCGCTTTTTGCTGATCCAGGGATGACAACAGTTGGAAATGGGGGGACAGACGGGGCTGAAATTGAAATTCTGAAAAAGCCTTGGCTTATCGACAGAGTGCAACAAGCAGTTCATTGGGATGGTTATGGTTCAAATCATCACCAGGCTTCTGAAATATCAAATATACCAGGATTAAGTTCCGGTTATCATACTATTGGACTTCATTGGAAACCAGATGAATATGTTTTCTATATTGACGGAGAAGAAACATGGCGAACAAATGAAGGGGGTGTTTCTCAAGTACCCGAGTTTATTAAAATTAGGGAAGAAATCGGCCAAACATCGGAAGGGGATATAAGCCAAGCCAATTTGCCCGATTATTTCATCGTGGATTTTGTCAGGGTTTATATTGAAGTGCCTGCAATACCCGGAATACCAGAATCCCCAACTAATTTACGAATAGTAAATTAGAAATATATTTAAATCCTAATAGCTTATGGATCCATAAAATTGGGGACAACTTATTAACACAATATATGAACTGTTCTAATATCATTAAAAAAATCGGATATAATGAAAAACCCTAAACCCTTTGCTAGGGTATAAGCTTCTTTGTTAATTTAGATTTTATTCTATCTATTTGTTCCTTCTGAAGGTACCGGATATATTCTTTTGACACATTTCGCTTTTTCCTACGAAGATAGCAGAGAAAAAAAGCATATAGGCGCAAAATACTTCCGATAACATAAGGCTGCTCATTTACTCGGCGAAGACACTTCATCATCATAAACAATGGATGACTCCCGATTGAGTACTCCATAATTCCTTGCCGATATTTTGCCGTGATTATCCCTGCATTTCCAGTGCCCATTGGTTTATGATGCAAAGCTTCGACTTCATGAAATGCCTTTACTTCCCAGCCAAGCATCCGTGCCCTAACTTCAATTACTACATCCTGTCCGCCATATATAAGAGGTGTATAACCACCAATTTTATCATAACAATCACGACGAAAAAATTGAATGCCACCCCCAACGTGATTTGTTTTTCGAGCATCCTTTTGATATTTTTTGCCCGTATTATGCAATATAGCCCCACCAACAATCCCTAAGTTTTTATTTTCGATAAGTTTTTTGATCATAATTTCGTAATAATCTGGTTTGAATGTAATATCTGCATCCAATATACCTATATAGTCAAATTTTAAATGTCCAATTTCATGATACCCGGCATTTGTTGCGTAAACCTGTGAAGCAAAATCTCTATTTGTTTGCTTATAAAGATTATGAAGCTGTATAAATTGATATTGATCACTATATCTTTTTATTATTTCCTTGGTTCCATCAGTTGAACCATCGTTCACAATTATCCATCTAATCGGCAGTATTGTTTGAGCTAATACTGATTCAATTGTTATTCCTATATACTTTTCTTCATTTTTTACTGGCGTGATAAGTACATATCTTATAGGATTTATCCCTTTTATCTTTCTATCCATTGGATTTCCTTCATTTTAATTAGGCGTTATGAGCAAGTTATACTATTAAATCCAGAGAGTTATATATAACAAATATAAATTGATTAGACTCTTTTACTTCCATATTTTTTATATATTAAATTTTTTTTGACTTATCAATCTCATTATTATTGTTTTTTCATTTTCATTAACAAATCCTGCCTTATAAAGTGCAAATAAACTCAATACTATGGATAGGCATATAAACAAATAGAAAAGAACATATGACTTTGTATGTAATAAAATAAAAAATGATAAAATGATAAAAAATGTAATACCAATGATCAATACTTTTTTCCAATCAATATCTAAAGGAAAATACTTCAAACCAAAAAATAAAATATAACTTCCCATCAATGAATATGCAACAAATAAGCTGATGATTGCACCATACGAATTTAATTGAGGAACCAATATAAAATTGAGTAATAAACATATTAAGGTACACAGTGCTACAAAAATACCAGTAATATAGGTTTTGTGTTTAATATTAAGCAAACATTCTCCATAATAGCTTACACTCATAAATATTAGTGCTGGTATTATTAACAAAGTAATTAAATAAGCTCCTGAATATTCGGGAGGTGCAATAATAGGCAGTAATATTCTACAAGCCATTAGAATAATAAATGAACTGTACACAATAATGACAATCATGTATTTAAATAACCGTGACATCGTATCTTTTATACCAGGTCTGTGCAGGTTCGCGAAAATGAATGGCTCATATGCCAATTGGAAAGGCAATATAACAATCATTCCTAGGACGGAAGCAAATTTAAGACCAAGTGAATATATCGCAACAGATTCAAGTCCGGAAAAATAACTTATGAAATATATACTTGCATTCCCCATAATAAATTGTCCAGACATTGAGAAAATAAGTGGAAAACCAAATTTAATGAGTTTCCACAAAATTGAAATGGAAAATCCAAAACCAATTTTTAAAAAAATTCGAAATGAGGAATAAATCAAGACTAATCCATAAGCTACTATTCGTGCCATCAATGCTCCATTAATACCAGAATGTAATTTTAAGAGTAAAATCGCATTCAGAAAGAACAAAAGTGTCGTTGCACAAATACTGATAACCAGATATTTCATTGCTTCATTAATCGCTCTGTAATAAGTGATAACATGAATAAATAGAGATTCAATGGATGCTGAGATACAGGTAAGAATAATATAGGTGCGAATATCCGTTGAGTGTAGGATGGTTCTAAATAAAGGTATAAAAAATAGTAATAATATCGTAGTCACTAAAAAACCACCAAAAATTATAACAATGAAACTGGTGCCAAATAAAAAAGCTATTTGATTTTGTAACTGATATTCTTTTGTAAAACGTACAAGTGTATTACGCATTCCCAGGGTCATGAGTATCAATAGAAACTGGACTGTGATCAGCAAGGTAGCAAATAGACCATAATCACTTATGGAAAGCGAATGAATATAGATGGGGATAATAAGAAATGCACTTCCCCTTAAGAAAATATTTCCAATTATATAAATGCCCGCATTTTTGCCAAATAATTTTAATTCCAATAAATTTTTTCCCCTTCATTTTTATATAAAAATTTATTAAAATCGTTGCTTTTAATATTTAATAATTATTCTTTATTGATCAAACTATCCACAATATCCAGGTAACTCTTTTCCCACTCAAGACTCTTGCATTTCGTAAAATTCCTTTCTACTAGCTTCTTTACTTTTTCTTTCGAGTTTAATAGATTGATGATTTTTTCAGCCATATCCTTGGGATTATCAGGCTCAAAAAAATAAACCTCGGTGCTATTAAAATAATGTTTAATACCTGGTAGTCTTGATACAATAACAGGAGTTTTTAATATTCCCCCCTCCATGATTCTTGTCGGTAAATTAATACGTGTAAAGGGAGTATCTCGATTGGGTATTACAATCATTGATGCATTCTTTATAAATTTTGGCATTCTATAAATACCAACTGGCTTACACCATTTAATATTTTTATCAACATTTAATTTTTTTGATAATAATTTACACCTTAGATAATAATCTGTAGTATCTTTTGAACCAAAAATGTACAAACAAACATCAGGTTTTTCTTTAACAACCTCATTTAAAGCCTCAATACAGATATCAAGACCATGTCTATGGATGATCGATCCATTGTATAAAATGTAGTGAGTCTTTTGGTGTGATAAATATATTTCATCATATTTTTTATTAAAAATTCTTTTGTCAGGCAAATTCATAACAATATCTATTTTATCTGGTTTATAACCCCTCAAAATGAATGCCTGCCTAAATCCTTCATTTGGAGTAATAATTTTATCACTTGCTTTGACAGCTAATTTCTCAATAAATTGAATGATATTTAACAAAAACTTCTTTTTATCCTTATAAATTGTCTGATACACCTCTAATGATGGATCTTCCAAATCCATAAGAATTTTTGTTCCCAAAAATTTTTGAAAAATACAGCTGAGTACCAATAATTCTGGCATCACAAAAATCTGGATTAGATCATATCTATTGTGTAGAAAAAGTCTTAATCCTTGAAAAAGTGTAAAAAAGAAAAATGTAGAATATTGAAAAATATAACTGATTTTAGAACCACGTTGTTTATTAAGTTTAATTGTATAATAATTTATTTTTTTGTTATAAATAATCTTACGATCTGCATATATAGGATGGAGACAAATTACATCGACGTGATATCCGTTATCCAGAAGAGCGGCCACTTCTCTCTGGGGGCGTGGATCTGCCTCAAAATATTTAAAAATAATATATAATATATTTCTAGTTTTCTTCTTTCTCATCATTAAATATTCCTCTATTTATTAAAAAATGATGATCATATTTCATTTAACATTTCCTTGGTACATCAAGTATGATGAAAGTTCTTTTGGCAACACATGCCAATACTGATCTTGATAACATTCTTTTACATATGTTAAAAACTCAATATAATATGTTTTATCTTTCTGCAAGTTCCAGGATTCTCTCCTTTTTTAAGAAAGTGTCATCTTAAATATAAGAGAATCCTTGAACCAATTTTATAGAAAAGAATTTACACAAACAAATAAAACAAATACCTAAGTCAGCTTCTCGCTATAAAAAGAATCCCGACACATATCGTAATAACTCCAATTAATCTCAATAAAGATATATTTTCATGAAGAATAAAATAAGATAATACAATTACGAAAATATACCCTACACTCACCATTGGATATGCAAAACTGAGTTCAACCCTTGATAAAATAATCAGCCACAAAATCATGGATAGCAAATAGGACAGAATGCCAACAAGAATATATGGAGATACAAACGCTTTTAGTACATTTTGAATAATATCTGAATACTTAATTGATATATATCCGATTTTACTCATGCCCGTCTTTAATAAAATTTGACCGATCGCTCCCATAAATATACTGGTAAATATTAATAACAAGGATGTACGCATATTACTCTCCCTAATTATTTGTACTTACGTTAAAAGTTAAATAATTAATATGATAGAACACTGAATGACATCCAGATTGTACTTCTCAAAAGTCAGTATCCTTGAATGAAATCAGTTTTCAAAGAACGAAGACAGCGTTTGGCTGCTTGATTATATAAATTAAATGAGTTTACGATAATGAAATTGCAAACGATACTTGATATTATCTATACTATTTGCCATCGACTCTTATAAAGTTCGCAAATCGTAATCGCTTCATTGTTTTCTGTTCTTCACCCAAAAATTCGCCAAATCTCTCGGCAACACATGCCAATACTGATCTTGGTAACATTCTTTTACATATGTTAAAAACTCAATATAATACGTTTTATCATATTCTTCCCTTCCCAAATGATTTTTATCAAATCCGATATAATCCGGATGCACATTGAGAAGTGCCATCCCCCTTTTTTCCGCTATCCAATCCAGTTTCTTTCTCCACAGATTAATCGATTTTTCACGCATTAAAATGAAGGGCGTAAAATCCTGCGGCAATGTATAGGGCAATTCCAGATAACCGGATTTGCACCCTTCTTTCCACACATAAAATGGAAATATAGTCCCCACACCGTCCGATTGTGGCTCAAATGGATCAGTATCAAATGTTGATGAATCATATAAAATATCGAGATCGTGAATCCAGTCCAGATTATGATGCATAGCAGGCGATCGAAACCCCTCAGCCTGCCACGCTTGAATATATTGATTTATCTTCTTGGTGCGTTCCAGAAAAGTCTCTCTGGATTGAAAAAGTTTGCCATCATGATTTAATCCATGAACGCCAATTTCAAATCCTTTTTCTTTCAACTCTTTTCTCAACGCATCCGAAACTTCATATCGTTCAGGGACAAAATTAAATGCAGACCTGAATCCAAGTTCCACCTCCAGTTTCATCAAATCGTGACATTTATCCTGGCCGTATGTCGTATCCACATCATGGGTTAACACAAAAGCAAATGCTTTGTTTTCAGGCCAGCCCGTCCAGTTTGGAGGAGGTGTGCCTGATTTCAGATCAATCGGCCATACCTCCCGATACTGCGGGAGTTTTCTCCGAATCAATTGGCGACGTAACCAGAGTTGAATAGAACGGGGTATCAAGGGCTTGAGTCGATAAAAAATATCCAATCCTATCATATCTCATCCTCCCCTCTATATAAATAAAACATGTTTAATGTAGGTATTTTCATTTAAAGCCTAATCCCTGTGTATGATTTTCTATGACGAAACAGAGCGTACATTTTTAAGTAAAAATGCCGTTGGCCAATTGACAAAATCACTTTATTAAAAGTATGAGCACTTTTCACAAAGAGATTGGTCACAATATGATATGGTTATCTTTTTTTACAGGAGGAAAAGATTTGACATGACTACTTTGTAAAAAGATTTAGAATCTGTTTTATATATTGAATATGACCGCCTACCAAAATGTTTGTCTATCACATTCTTTATGAATAGGCTCAGTCATAATGTGTTATAATGATTTAAAATTCCAAAACTTGGCGTACAAGTACCCGAAAAAAAAACGCAGCGTTACAGATATTCCCTTTACAGAAGACCACCAGAACTTTGAGTTGTAATGCTCAATTGGAGAGGGTATGATTCCAATTTCGTACGAATCTTCAAAAACCCTTGTAAATGTCGTATAGGTTTTCCTGGCATGAGGACCACCCGTGTAAACATTGAATGCTTTTGTTGATAAAACATGAACCTCAAACCATTTTTTTAAGGTCAGTGCTCTCCTAAAAGTGTGATGACCGCCCATATTGCGTACTGGGATGATACGAATCAACTCCGAATCAATTCCTTGATCAATCAACCTTTTAGAGGTTTTATGTGCTTCGGTCTCTTTAAAACCATGCTGAATATCATCAAGGGGCTTATTTTCATTCAGACAAAGAATCAAGATCTGGTTATAGTGATTGTGTTTTATTTCCTGAACCGCATGATCTAACATATAATCAAAGAGCCAGCCTTCGATAACAAGAGTATTGCAATCCAATCTTTTTGTAAAGGATAAATAATCATGTAAATGGTTCAAACAAAGAAGGCCAATTGCGAATATGAATACAAAAATACAAGTGATGACTATATTATGTCTTTTACCTTTCACTGAATTAAGCATAACAATGCTTATTACTCCTTTCCGTAATTTGCGGTGTGCTTGTGCTTAGAACTCTTTATGATACCTTTTTGTCTTGAACCTACTTCTTTAATTGTTTTGTTAATATTATGTGCCAGCTCTTTAACATAAGGTTCAGCAAGTGTTCCCCGTGGATAACATTCAATTTCATGCACAAAGACTCCCTTTAAGGCGATATGACCAAATCCATAAAGTGTATCATTGAAGCCCGCGTATCGGTGTTTTGACACAAACATATCTATTCTACCTTCATAAGGGTATGGATCGTATTGTTCCAGAGCACGGTCAAAGGCTTTATCGATCCGTATATGGTGATATTTCAACTTTGCTTCCTTTTTATTCAATATATTGAATAGAGGTGCCAAGCCAATTTTGAAAGATACCTTCATTCGATTCAGCTGAACAGTCAATTTTTCATTAAAAAAATCAAGCTTTGATTTATTTTCAGCCGCCATTAAGTTCCGAAAATGAAATATAAGGTTCAAAAAATCATTGTATAAACGAAGCATCAACGGCTGAGGCCAAGTCATTGTTTTTACATTATAAATTTCAATCATCGCTACCAGATCAACTTCCTCTTCTTTGGCTTTTAATTGTTGAGCCAGTTCTAACGCTATTGTACCGCCAAGACAATACCCGCCTAACAGATAGGGACCATGGGGCTGTACAGCCTGAATTTCCCTTAAATATTCGGAAGCAACAAACTTAAAATCCGCATTGATTTCTTCCCGGCCATCTAACGCAGCGGCTTGCAAGCCGTACAGGGGTTGATCGTCTCCCAAATAGTGTGCCAGTTTACGATATAAAAGAACATTACCTTCGGCACCGTGGATCAGGAAAAGAGGTCTTTGAGTTCCATTCGGTTGAATGGGAACAAGACATGACCATTTTAAATCTCCGGATTCTTCATAAAGTGTCTTGGCCAATTCAGTGACTGTGGGAGCCGAATAAAGTGTGGAAAGGGGGATGTTTTTACCAAATCGCGATTCGATTTCTGCAAAAAGCTGTGCAGCCAGAACGGAATGGCCTCCCAGATTGTAGAAATTATCATCTAAACTAAAGTTCTTTACTCCAAGAACTCTCTGCCAGATTATCAATAATTCTTTAGTCACCTCCTCGAGGGAGGAAAATATTCGCTGGTTTTTTCTATCCTGATTTTTACTCTGATGATCATGGGTTGAAGTTTTCTTCTCTCTTTGTTCTTCTCTTTTACCTGCATTGGGATTATCAGCACGTTCAACCCAATAACGTTCACGTTGAAAGGGGTACAGGGGCATGGATATTCGTCTGGGATTCTCTCCCCGGCAGAAAGCCTTCCAATTCAGATTGATTCCATTACAAAAACACTGCCCTAAGGCGAAATAAAACTTAACCTCATCGTCCTCGTTGTGTTCATGACGACGCATGGTAGAAATCACTTTTGTCTTAACAGCATTCTCAACATGGTAATTGGCAAGGATTGTCAGTGTCGATCCCGGTCCGACTTCAATAAGGATTTTTTGGGGATTTTCCATCAGTTTCAAAATACCATCAGAAAATTGTACGGTTCTTCGTAGTTGTTGACTCCAATACTCAGGGGATTTTGCTTGTTCATCCGTAATCCACGTACCGGTTACATTTGAAATAAATGGAATGGATGGTACCTTTAAAATCTTATTTTTAAATCTCTCAAGAAATGGAACCACAACTGCGTCCATTTGGCTGGAATGAAATGCATGGGAGGTTTTTAAAATGATCGTTCTTATTTTTTTATTTTGTTCTTTTCCATACTTTCTGACTATACCTTCAAATTCTTTAATCTTTTTTTCAGTTCCGGATACAACAGACAAATGCGGACTGTTGATCACCGATATTTCTGTGCCTTCGATGAGTAATGGTCTTAATTCATCTGCACCTAATGCGATAGACAACATTGATCCTGTTGGCCGGTCCTGCATAAGCCGACCTCTACTGATTACAAGGTCAAGACAATCTTCTAAGGAAAAAACACCACTCAAACAGGCAGCCGTGTATTCACCAATACTATGGCCAATGAATGCATCCGCCTTAATTCCGTAATATTCAAGTAATCTGGCCATGGCATATTCTATCGTAAATAAGGCCGGCTGAGCAAAGGCTGTCTGGTCAATGTCTTGCGTTGCTGGTTCCGGAGTATCATTTGGAGGATACAATATTGAGAGCAAATCTAAATTAACTTTTTCTTGAATAATTGCAGCGCAGCGATTCACTGCATCTTGAAAGACAGGTTCATTTTTATATAAATCATAACCCATACCCACATATTGTGAACCCTGGCCTGAAAACATGAATATCACTTCACGGTTCATATCATTTTGTCCGGAAACCATTCGCTTGATGTCATTTTGATCAATAATCTCTTTGACTTCGTCTTTATTTCGACAAATGATTACCTTGCGATAATCAAAATGTGATCTTCCCTGCTGCAATGTAAAAGATGCATCATTTATTCGAATGTCTCCGGTAAACTGTCTGGAAAGAGAATTTTCAAGTTCCTTCAATGCATCCTCATTCTTTGCGGATATGGGGAGCAGATGCCAATTCTGCCGTGATGGTTGTAAATCTTGAAAAGGAGCCTCCTGCACAATACAATGGACATTGGTTCCGCCCATACCAAAAGAACTTAGAGCCGCAATTCTGGGTTTATTTGGACTGTCCCAATCGAGCAACTCAGTATTGATATAGAAGGGACTGGACTCCAGATGCAGTTCTGGATTGGCTTCTTTAAAATTAATTAAAGGTGGTATTTTCCTGTTTTTTAACATCAAAGCGATTTTTATCAAACCCGCGATTCCGGCAGCGGTATCCAGGTGACCAATATTGGGTTTTATCGATCCGAGTGCACAAAAATTCTTTTTATTCGTAGTTTCCTGAAATGCCAGTTTAAGTGCAGCGACTTCTATGGGATCGCCGAGTTTTGTTCCTGTACCATGTGCTTCTATGTATGTGATGTCTTCAACGTTGATCTCAGCAAGCGCATGGGCTGTCGAAATCACGGCAGCCTGGCCATTCACACTCGGAGCTGCATAGCCAACCTTGTCTGATCCATCATTGTTGGCTGCAATGCTCCGTATAATAGCATAGATAGAATCGTTGTCGGCAATTGCATCCTCCAAACGTTTTAAAAGCACGATACCGACTCCTTCACCAAAAACTGTTCCTGAAGCACGTTTATCAAAGGCTCGACATATGCCCTCTTTAGAAAGAATCTGTCCTTCTGTGTAGAGATAGCCTTTCATCCGCGGTGTACTGATCGAAATACCGCCAGCCAGGGCCATGTCGCATTGATAGGTTAAAAGGGACTGGCAGGCTAATTGTACTGCGACAAGAGAAGTGGAACAGGCTGTTTGTATGGTGAGACTGGGACCAGTAAGGTTCATTTTATACGAAACACGTGTGGACAAGAAATCTTTCTCATTGCTGGTGAAGGTTAAAAAATCAACGATCGATTCCATCCAATCTGAATGTGACAGCAGATTTTTTAAGAGATAATTATTGATACCGCATCCGGCATACACTCCAACGATTTGTTCTGTTCGTTCGGGATCATATCCTGCATCTTCAAAAGCATGCCAGGCGCATTCCAGGAATATACGCTGTTGAGGATCAATATATTCTGCTTCTCTCGGACTGTATCCAAAAAAGGCGGCATCGAAGTCCTCCGGATTCTTGAGAATACCACCTCTCTTGACATAAGCTGAATTTGATATCAGTGAGTCCGGAACACCTGATGCTCTCAATTCATCATCAGAAAACGTCGTAATGGATTCCACACCCTGACTCAGATTTTTAAAAAGATCGTGGATATTATCGGCACCTGGAAAACGGCCTGCCATTCCGATAATCGCGATACCCTCTAAGTTTTTATCATCAAGATCAGCCAATATTTATATCCTCGTGTTCTTGAGCCGGGCCATTGCAATTCTTTCTTTTTGCTGCTGAATGGCGGTTTTCTGGTTTTTTGCCAGCTTTTGCGATGTTTTTAAAAGTTGGGTTTGCTGTGATCCTTCGATAAACTGCGCCAGGCTTTTTATAGTAGGGTACTGAAACATGTGAACAATATGTAAATCGATATTTTCAAACTTTTTTAATTTGATCAGGATCTGAGGAATCAGAATGGAACGGCCGCCGATTTCAAAAAAATTCTCCTTAACATCCAGGTGTTCCACATTCAGAACCTGTTGCCAGTATTTAAGCAATATTTTCTCAGTGCGCGAATTGGTTTTACCGGTGGATAACGGTTTACGGTTCTGCTGGGTGTTTTTCAAAATCGCATCCCTGATCAATTCCCCGGAATAATATTTTTGTGATACTTTGGAGATAAACGCGTTTCGTTCAAGAATTTGTGAAGAGATCTCACTCTCATGGGGTTTGTCTGATTTCTGAGGTTCGTCATTTTTTTGCGGTTCAGAAATCTGATCTGGTTTGAATACGACTTTTTGTGCCTGTTCAAGGGGTACACAGTAAATCAATGTTTGTTTATCTGTATCGCAGACATGATTATTGAAATATGTTGTTAAAAATATCTTTGCCGGTGTATTCTTCTTTGTTTTGTTAAAGGGGAAAATAAGATGAGAACAGTGTTTCTGCTGCGCGAAACGAACGATAAACTGAATCATCTCATGCTCTACACCTTTTCCCAGGGCACGGCAGCTTACAAAGAAGCTGTCAATCCGAATTGATTTATTATCATATTCCTGCAGAATCATGACAGCGATAAGGCCATAATCACCGAAACGGTCTTTCAGTTTTACTGTATAAATATGGTTTTTTCTATCTTTCAGCAACTGTTTGATTTCTCTCTCGGTACGACGAATTGTCGTGAAATTAAATTGATTGGTTCTGAAACTCAATTGTGAGACGCGAGACATGGTCTCTTCGTTGATGGGTTGGATATCGATTTGTAATTTCAGGCCCTGAATAAAATCAGCAAAGGATAATGATTTTTCATGAAAGGACTGCCGATGCTGATCAATCAAATAGTGTTTTGAGCGGAGTTTATCCTCTTCTGTTAATTTTAGTATATCAAAGGCAAAACTGTTTGTGATGTAATCTATATTATTGCAGTTATTCTTCTTTTGTATGGCCAGTACTTCCGGCAGGACCATGCGAACCTTTACACATTCGATCGGATTATCATCAACAAACACAATACTATTTAGGGAAACATTCATTTCACGGGCGATTGATATGAGATTTTCCGGTTTTGATTTCCAGTTGATCCTCCTGAATGCAATATGTTCATTTTTTAATAGCATGTGCGGATGTGACGAGAAAACCTCAAATATATCTTCCTCTTCATTCTTGCTGCACAGACAAAGGACATATCCTTTATTATACAAATCCAATGCAAATTGCTGGAGTTTGATTTCTGCTTTTCCAAGCGATAGTCCGGATATTCCATCTTCTCCCAGTACGCCCTTCCAGAGAGTCCCATCACAATCAAACACGACTGCTTTAAACGGTGGTTTCAGGGTTGTGTAGATTTTCCGACAAACGATTGTCGACAGACCGATTGAAAAATCTTCTGTAAATGGCAAATGCCCTAAATTTTCTCCCAGCGGTTCGTCGTACTCTCTGACATGATAGTCATTAAGTATTTCGTGATAATGTATAAAATATACAGACTGATATTTTAAGGCGAGTTTATTGATCTTGCTCTCAAGGTCGTTAATTAGTTGACTTATAGATTTATCCTGCAATGATTTAACGGAAGAGGGGCACAATGTGATCAGTAAATGTGCAGATGAAGTGCGGGTGAATGAATCCAGAGCCGCAGCAAATTGTTCATATTTCTGATATGCAGATTCAATTTGTTTTTTGTGATCTTTATTTTCTTTGTTTATCCAATCGTCAATTCGGATAAAAACAAGATTATAGGAATTCGGATATCTATAAAATTCACTCTTTGGATTCAGTAATTGCTGCTCGATCTGGTTATATACCACATCATTGATTTGATGTGGATATTCCATCTGGTCAAGCCAGAATTGGAAATACGATATTAGGTTTTCAACGGTGAATGTACCTGTGAGATTAATTATAATTTCAGGCTTCTCGCTTTGTTTTTCCTGAAAGGAAGGAGAGACCTTATTCAATGTTAGCGGAATCACTCTTTCATCATCCTGAAGGACAAAATCGATCAGTTGGATTATCTCTTCTTGAAATTTTTCAACTGTCTCTTTTTTAAATAGACTGGTATTATATTTTAAGGCGCAATACAAAGCAGAAGAGTCATCCAGCACTTCGAGTGTCAGGTCAAATTGTCCTTCCTGGTCATTGATTTTGAATGGGCTCAAAGTCAACGAGTCAAAATTCAATTCAAGTTCGTCTTTCGTCGGTTTCAATAAATCAATAAGCGGACCCAGTGTTTTTCTGTTCATTAGATTAAACATAATTTGAAATTGCGGTGTTCGTGATGCATCCCGGTTTGGTGCCAGTTTATCGACCAATAATGGAAAAGGATAATCCTGATTATCTAGCGCATCCAATATTTTCTTTTTATTTTTATTGATTTGGTCATGAAAAATGTACGCTTCTGCTACGTCTGCTGGGATTGGCAGCATATTCAGAAAATATCCAAAATTACTCTCAAAATACTGGTCAGTCCTGGCTGCTACGGGTGTACCAATGCAGAAATTATTTTGTCGGGAGAGTTTGGCCAAAAACAGTTCAAAAACTGTGAAAAGGAAAACATAAGTAGTCGTGTTATTATTTTTTACATAATTTGAAATTTTATTATACGGTTCTTCTTTTAACCGAAAGAAAAGCGTGCTTCCTTCGAATAAAGGTATCGGTGGTCTCAGAAAGTCGGTCTTCATTTCAATACGGGGTGAGGCTGATTTTAAAACATTTTTCCAATAGTCAAATTGTTTTAAACTTTCATTGCTTAAGAGAAATTGTGTCTGTTTTTCAATGTAAACCTGGTAGTCATTCGGAGCCGGAGTAGTATCGGGCTTTCTTCCCGTTTCAAAATCGTGATAGAGCTCGATAAATTGCTCAAATAATAATTTCAATGAAAGTCCGTCACATATAATATGATGAACATTAATAAGCAGAACGGATTCCCGTTTTGATCGAAATAAATAGACTTTAATCAGTGAATCCTCAGCCAGATTAAAAGGAAGCTTATATTTTTCAATAACAGTCTGTTTCATGTATTCCGTGTTATCAGGACAATCGATGATCTCAAAAAATTGTTTTGACGAGTTGAAAACACATTGATAGACTTGCTCCTCAGGATCTGGAAGAGTGATAAATTTGCTCTTTAACGGCCAGTGTCTGTGGATCAGAATATCGAATGCCCGTTTGATATTTGAACTATTAAATTCATTTCTGATTTTAAATGAGAGAGCAATATTGTACGCTGAAGACGAAGGTGACAGCTCATGAAGAAACCATAATGCTTTCTGATTTTCTGCTAATGGGAATAGGATTATTTGGTCTGAATGGTGTGAATTCAACAGATCGAGTATTTTTTGCTTACCGTTTTTTAATGCCCCCAATGTTTCTTTATTTAAACGACCCACTTCAATTCTATAGTTCAGGTTCCCATTTTCGGTCCATAATTTCAGACCTGGAGGAAAACCGGTTTTTGCTCGGATAGTCATAGCTTTCCTTTTACCATATGAACATTCTGGTCCTTTTCTGATTCGATATTTTTTGAGTCTGCAAGCGAAGCCTGAATCTCATTGAGAATGCCGGTTATGCTGAGATCATCCAAAAGCCTTGCAATTCCCAAATCGACATTAAAATCTTTCTTTATAAAATTATTGATTTCAATAGCACTCAGAGAATCCAACCCCAGATTTGAAAGAGGAACATTTTCCTTCAGATATTCAAGTGGAATTTCCATCGCATCGGATATCTTTTCATTTAAATAAACGGATACATTTTCTTTAACCAGTCTCTCAGAATCTGTAATTGCATTTTGCGAACTTTTTGAACTGTTCTTATGAATATCCTGTTTGTTTTTTTTCGCCTTAACCTTGTGAAGGTGAGGTTTTTCACAACCTGCAATATAAAGCTGGCGTGCAAAATAGTGGTTGTCCGTTTTTAACATTTCATACCACTTTTCAGCGAGTGCCTGCAGTATCTCTTCTCTTAAATATCCTTTTTGTACCAGGCTGCGCGAAATATTCACATCTTCAGCCTGCAGCATGGCTTTGTCCCCTTCGATTTTATTATGGGCGCAAACCACGTTGAAGCTGATATTCTTAAATCCAGCAAGTTCCATTAATCCGGGCAATTCACGGCCGATATATGGATTGCCGCCCTCGTCAATACGAGACCGACAATAAGCTTCATACATAAAAGCAAGTTCTTTAACAGCAGGGTAAGTGATTAAATGTAAGGAAAAATCATTACTCACTACAATTAATTTGCCACCCGGTTTCAGGATCCGAAATAATTCTGCAAATGCACGACCAGGATCAGGGAGATGTTCAAAGACCAATCGGCTGATTACAATATCATAACTATTGTTGTCCAATCTTGTGTCTGTTATTGAACTTTCCACGGTTTTTATATCCGATGCAGCTATTTTTATATTCTCATTCAAGAGTTTAAACAAATAGGGATCGTTTTCTAAGCCAGTAACTTGACATTGAGGTAACCGTTCAAGTATTCGTAAAAGGAGAAAACCTGGACCACATCCACATTCAATTATTTTCATCCCATCTTTTAGACCGATTTCCTGATAAATCTTAAATTCCTTTTCAAAAAACAGATCTACCTGACCTTTAAGTCTTTTAACTTCAGAGTCGATATTACTCGAAAAGTCTTTAATTTTATATGATCCGTTCATTCGCTTCTATCCGCTGGCAATAAAAGGAATTCATGAAAATACCATTTCATCTTTAAGCTCAAATAAATGTTGACTCTTTTATAGCTTTTTGAATTTCATTTGCTAAATTCCTGACAAAAGGTTCGATTAATGTCCCTCTGGGATAACAGGGTATCAGGTGCTTAACTACTCCCTGTTTGGCAATATGACCAAATCCACATTCAGGATCTTCAAATCCGATAAAAATTGCTTTGGGGATAAATACGTCTATTTTTCCATTATATTCCGATGGTTCATATTCCAACAGTGCTTGATCAAAATATTTTTTAATCCGTAAATGATAAAAGCCATTTTGATTGTTCACTCCAAATAATTGCAGGCCTCGTATCATACTATATTTCATCGAAAATTTTATTCTACTTAACTGAATTCTATATTTTTCTTTCAAAAAATCTATCTTGGATACACCATCGGCGCTAAAAAAATTCCTGATATGAAATAAAACATTCAATATCTCATTTGTTTTACGAACCTTAAACGGGAGGGGATGTTTAACATCTTTTACATTATAAGATTCAATCATAGCAACACATCCAACTGTATCACCTTTCTGTTGAAGCTGCTGAGCCACTTCCAGTGCGATATTCCCGCCCAGACAATACCCGCCTAATAGATAGGGTCCCTGAGGCTGGATCTTTTTAATTTCTTTGATATATTTAGCTGCCACAGTTTTAAAATCAGCTTGAATTTCTGTTCTGCCATCAAGAGCTTCTGCTTGAATACCATAGACCGGTTGGTCATTGCCTAAATAACCTGCCAGAGATCTGAAAATAAGTACATTGCCTTCGGCACCATGTATCAGAAATAAAGGTCTTTTCGATCCCGCAGCTTGAATAGGTACCAGACAAGACCACAAGTCTTCAACATGTTCATGATCTATTATTTTCGATAGGGTTTTTACTGTCGGTGCTTTAAACAAACTGGAAAGAGGAATATTTTTGCCGAATGATTTTTCAATATCAGAAAACAGTTGAGCCGCCAGTAGAGAATGACCACCCAGATTAAAAAAGTTATCATTAATGCCGATTTTTTCTATTTTCAGTAAATTCTGCCAGATTCCCAGTAATTTTCTTTCTGTAGGACTATGTGATGCCACCTCTTCAACAGCACCGGTTGTTTTAATATCTGGCTTTGGTAATGCCTTACGATCCACCTTGTTGTTGAGTGTCAATGGAAACTCATCCAAACATTGAATAAAATTAGGAATCATATATTCAGGCAAATGATTGCTTAAAAATTCTTTTATAGCAGAAATATCCAGATTTTCTTTTGTTTTTAAATAAGCCACCAGTCGTTTATCGTTTTCGGAAAATTCATATATTGTGCATACCGATTGAATAATACCTGGATAAGTATCAAGAATACTCTCAATCTCACCCAGTTCTACTCGAAATCCGCGTAATTTGACCTGAAAATCAATCCGGCTGATATATTCCAGATTGCCATCATCCAGATATCTGGCCAGATCACCGGTCCGATATACCCTGTCTTGTCTATTTCCAGTTAATGGATTTACAATAAATCGCTCAGAAGTCAAATTGTCCCGGTTTAAATAGCCCTGTGATACACCCTGACCGCCTATAAACAACTCGCCGATTACTCCGACTGGAACCGGTTGGAGATGTTTGTCGAATATGTAAAATGTCGTGTTTCTGATCGGTTTGCCGATAAGGGGTTTGTCATTATAACCCTTTAATTTATAAATTGAAGACCAGACAGTTGTTTCGGTCGGCCCGTACATATTCCAAACGGATCCAGCCTGTTCCTGCAGTTTATTTGCCAGTTCCAGAGGCAGTGCTTCACCACCACATAGTATTTTGATTTTTGCCGGGGGATGCCAGTCTAACTGGTACAGCATTTGAAAGGTGGCGGGTGTAGCTTGCATTATGGAGATATGGTTTTGCGCAATATAGTGCATCAACTGCTGACCATCCCGAGAGATTTGTGATGTTGCCAGTACAATTGTTGCCCCTGTTATTAAAGGAAGATACAATTCCAGGCAGGATATATCAAAGGAGAGTGTGGTTAATGCCAGTAATCGGTCATGTTTTTTGATCCCTGGCTTCTGCTGCATAGCCAATAAGAAATTGGCAAGAGCAGCATGATGAATCTGAACTCCTTTAGGTTTACCTGTCGAACCGGATGTATAAATAATATAAGCAGTTGTATCGCCGTTTATCCTGGTTAATACATCTATATCCGGTTCTTTGAGAATGGCATCCCAGTGTTTTTCCAAAAACAGCAGTACAACGGGTGGTTTATAATCAAAATGAGTTGTCAGCTCGGCTGTGCTGATAATAAATTTAAGTTGTGAATCATCTATCATGAAATTAAGACGGTGCTTAGGAAAGGATGGATCAAGCGGCACATAACTCGCTCCTGCTTTCAATATACCCAATATCGTCACGAGCATTTGAACGTTACGTTCCAGACACACCCCTACGGATGTATTGGGAGTTAATCCCTTTTCGATTAAGTAGTGGGCCATTTTGTTTGAGAGTGTGTTTAAATCCTTGTAACTGATTGATTCCTTGTCACATATAACTGCGGTCTTGTTTTTATGAGTACGGCTTTTTTCATAGAACATTTCAATAAAATAAGTATTTTTATTTGAATGCTGCTGTGTGTCATTCCAGTTATTTAAAATCTGATGCCTTTCTGCCTGTGTAAGTAGTGACAGCTGGGATATGGAGATATCACCGTTATTTGTCACATAACGCAGCAGTTCTTCAAAGTGAACCAGTAACCGCTTAACCATGGACTCATGTGAGAGATCTGTAGAATATTCAATACAACCATGAAACCGATCCTCTTTTTCCCACATATATAAGGAGAAATCATATTCTGACAAACCCCGTTCGAGAACTTCCTCAGCGAAGGTTATGTTATCGGTTTTAATTTCTGCTGTTAAATAACTTTGAAAGGCAAACATGACCTGAAACAGAGGATGTATATTAATATGCCTTTCTACTTTCAGAACATTGAGTAGTTCCTCAAAATGAAGCTGACTATGTTCCAATGAATGATAAAATCCTTCCTTAATCGTGTTCACAAATTGCAAGAATGTCAGATCCTGACTGAAATCAGCCTTGTTAGCCAGCATATTCAGAAAAAATCCGATAATATTTTTAACTTGTCTGTTTTCTCTATTGGCATAGGGTGTGCCAATAATGATTTTATCCTGACCAGTATATTTATGAAACAAAACATGTAATGCACTTAAAAGACAGATGAATGGTGTAACAGAATATTTTTCACAAAATTGCTTGATGGAACTGGAGACTTCTCTTGAAAATGAAAAATGACAGGTAGCTCCTTCAGCCGACAATTCAGCGGGCCTTGGTTCTTCATAGGGAAACTCAAGAACCGGAATATCCGAACTTAAATATTTTTGCCAATAATCGATATCGGACTTTCGATTAGGATACCCCTGTTTGGTTTGTTCCCATAAGGCATAGTCAGCATATTGTACCGTCAATTCCGGTAATTCTGGTTGCTTTCCGGTTGCAAGGTCACCATAGACAGTTGCCAATTCACGATGAAAGATATCAAAGGACCAACCATCGATTAGTATATGAGGAATAAAGAGTACCAAAACCACTTCATCGGCCGTGATTCGATAAAAATTGATTTTATATAATGGTGGTTCATCCAAATGAAAGGGCTGACGCACATTTCTGATGACCGATTCTCTGAGCTTATTTTGTCTTTGTGTGGGTTTATAAGAAAGAAGGTCAATGGTTTCAATATTAAGGATCGCTTCAGAACTGATTTTGATAAGCGGTTTGCCGTCAATATTATAAAATGTTGTTTTAAATGCTTCGTGCCGCTGTAGTAAAATTGCCGTGCTTTCCTGCAATAAATCAAGATCGATCGAACCCGTGATACGCAATGACAATGCCAGGTTATATGCCGGATTATCAGGATCATACAGGTTTAAAAACCACAGCCGTTTTTGAGCAGCTGACATGACAAGCGCATCATGTGAATCTCTGGGTTTGATGACTGAGTCATCGACCTTGTCCTCATCTACAGTGAGTTTTTTACTTATAACCTGTATAAAATCGTTAATTACTGGATTGTTAATTAGTTCTGAGATCGAGATTTTAATGTTAAGCTTTGTTTTTATTTCATTGATAATCCTGACTGCCATTAGAGAATGGCCGCCCAGATTAAAGAAGTTATCATGAATGTTTAAATGATCTACACCAAGACACTCTTTCCAAATGTCTGTGATTAACTGACTGACTTCATCCCGGGATCTTTTGTTATATTGTTCTTTTGTTATCTCACTTTTAACAGATTTTTGCTTATCAGAATCAGAAGGAGAATCGATAGTTGATCCGTTATCAATCCAGTAACGTTTACGTTCAAAAGGGTATGTCGGTAAAGGGAGTCTCTGACGGCTTTCTTCCCGGTAAAGTTTTTGCCAGTTAAAATCGATTCCTGCAAGCCATAATTTTCCGATGGTTTTTAAGATAAATGCGACATCCGAACCATGCTCTTTCGGATGAGGCAATGATGAAAGGACAGTGTGATCATCTGTAAGGTTTGAATTCATCCTTACCAACGTCCCTAACGTCTGACCTGGACCAATTTCCAAAAAGATTCTGTTTTTTGCTTTTAATAATTCCTCTATACCTTCAAAGAAACGAACAGTATTCCGTATGTGTTTTGACCAATAGTTAGGATCTGTCGCTTGCTCTGAAGTGATCCAGGAACCACTCACATTCGATATAAATGGAATTTCAGGAGGATTTAAATTCACCTTGCTCACTTCTTTTGTAAAATCATTTAATATAGGGTTCATCATTTCTGAATGAAATGCATGCGACGTGTGTAACTCTCGTGAATTTATTCCCTCTTTCGCCAGTTTGCTCTTGAATAGATCGATAGCCCTTTTTTCTCCGGATACGACACAGTATGATGGGGCATTAGATGCCGCTAATGATATATCATCATTTAATAACGGAATAATACTTTCATTTGATATCGGGACAGCCAACATTGAACCACTTGGAAGATTCTGCATTAATTGACTGCGTTTTACGACAATCGATAAGGCCTCTTCAAGAGTAAAAACACCAGCTAATACGGCCGCCACATATTCCCCAATACTGTGACCAATCAATGCCTCGGGATGAATTCCCCAAGAAATCCAGAGCTTCGATAGAGAATATTCAATAGTGAACAGGGCAGGTTGTGTTATGTACGTCTGATTTAATTCTCGCTCCGCATCTTTGATATTGTCATTTTTTGGATATATAATTCTTCGAATATCTTTATTGAGATAATGTTGAAGTATGTCTGAACAGCGGTCAATATTTAAACGGAATTCAGATTCACTTCGATAGAGATCCAGGCCCATGTTGACATACTGTGATCCCTGGCCCGTAAACATGAATACAATAGGAGGATTTCTTTTTTCTTGATAGATACTCCATACATGGTCTGGATCCCTTGTTTTTAAAATCGATATTGCAGTGTCAATATTCTGACAAACTGCAATCCTTCGATGGTTAAAAGCTTTCCGTCCTATCTGAAGAGTATAAACTGCGTCTGCCAAGTTAATTTCCGGATTTTTCTTAATGTGTTCAACAAAATTGTGTGTCATTTTCTCTAAAGCAGACTCAGTCTTCGCCGAAAAAATCAGCAGCTGATAAGGACGAGTATCAGAAGAAAGTTCTGCTTTAGGAGCCTCCTCTAATATAACATGGGCATTTGTTCCTCCGATACCAAAAGAGCTGATCCCGGCGCGACGAGGGAATGTATTCGCCGTCCATTCAGTCAATTTTGTATTAACATAGAAAGGAGTACTATCAAAGTCTATATTCGGATTTGATCTTTTAAAATGCAATGAAGGCGGTATCTGCCTATGCTTGAGGGCCAATACTGTCTTAATGAGACCGGTAACTCCACTAGCGGCGTCTAAATGCCCTACATTTGATTTCACTGAACCAATAGCACAAAACTTATTCATATTCGTTTTTAAGCGGAATGCCTTTGTTAAAGCTTCTATTTCCGTCGGATCTCCTAAGGCTGTTCCTGTACCATGGGTTTCAATATAGGAAATCGTTTCTGGATCTACTTCTGCGTCAGCCAAAGCCTCAACAATGACCTTTGCCTGGCCGGTCACACTGGGTGCTGTATAACTCACTTTTAGTGAACCGTCGTTATTCTTTGCCGATCCTTTGATAATGGCTTCAATGTGATCCCCCTCTTTCAGAGCCTCTTCATATCGTTTCAATACCACGACTCCTACACCATTACCAAAAATCGTACCTTTCGCATCGGCATCAAATGGTCGACAATGTCCGTCCGGTGAAGGGATAAAACCTTCTTTATACCAATATCCCGTGTTTTGCGGAACAACAATTGTCACCCCTCCCGCAATAACAATATCACATTCATAATTCAATAAACTCTGACATGCTATCTGTACGGCTACCAATGAACTTGAGCAAAAAGTCTGGACTGTACAACAGGGCCCTTTTAAATTTAATTTATACGCCGCACGAGTTGTTAAAGCATCAGGAGAATTAAATAAATAACTTTCAAACTCGTCACTCAACGCCGTATCTTTTGGATTAGTGATCAGATTATTATAGAGGTAACTGCTCTTGCTTATGCCTGCATATACTCCAATTGTTCCTTTATATCTTTCGACATCATACCCGGCAATCTCAAGAGATTCCCAAACGCATTCCAAGAACAGACGATGCTGTGGATCAGTCACAGAGGCCTCACGAGGACTGTATCCAAAAAATTCAGCATCAAACAGTTCAATATTCTTCAATAAAGGCCTTGCTTTGACATAATCCTCACTATGCAATGCTTCCTCACTAACACCAGCTGCCCTTAATTGCTCGTTATTGAAAAATGTAACAGACTCAATTCCCCCCTGTAAGTTATTCCAGAATTCTTCAGTATTCTGGGCACCGGGAAATCGGCCGGCCATTCCGATGATTGCGATTTCAGATCCATTCAATTTTGTATATATTTTTGAATCGTCCATCATTTATTCACCTGAATTATTAGAGATACTTTTTATTTTTCTTGCTTTACGTTTTTGAGCTCGATCTTCACTGTCTCTAAATATGTTTTCATCATCATTCAATTTTAACACGAGTTTACTTAGCAAATGCACAGTTGGCCTTTCGAATACACTTGTCATAGGTAACGGGACCGGAAATGATTCTCTTAAGCGAGTAATCAGCTGAGTTGCCAGCAATGAATCCCCCCCCAACTCAAAAAAATTATCGTGAATACCTATTTTTTCAATACCAAGCAGTTCTTGCCAAATTTTCGCAATATTGGTTTCCGTTGGATTGCTTGGAACGACATATACACTCGATAAATTAGGTCTGGTTTGTTTTGAATCTGACTGTGTTTTCTCATCATTCATTGTTTTAGTGACCAGCATTGAATATCTTTTATTTTGCTCTAAGAGATACGAGAAATCCTGTGTGGATATAATGACCTGTGGCAAATAGCTATCTAATATTCTATCGAATATTTTCTTGCCCTCTTGAGGTGAAATACCATACTCGATAACCTCTTTTCTCTCCTGCTTTAGATTACCTGATACCATCGTATTTACAGCCATTCCAACTTCTTTCCAAGCATACCAATTGATCGATTGCACATGTTTCGTTGACCGATTCTGATGAGCATATGCATCTAAAAAAGCATTTGCTGCACAGTAATCAACTTGCCCAGCATTTCCTATTAATGACTCTATGGACGAACAGAGGATAAAGAAATCGAGTTCGGTGTTTTCCAACAACTGCCCAAGAACAATAGTACCAAGTACTTTTGGTTTTAGAACATGTTCAGCCGCTGCTATCGTCTTCAACTGTATCAGTCCCTCACCCGGAATACCAGCAGCATGGATAACACCATTAATATTTCCATATTTATTGTTTATTTTTTTAAAGGCTGCTTCCATCTGACCCATATCAGCAACGTCCGCTCCAAGTGGCAAAACCTCCGCCCCCAATTTTTCAATATACTGCACTTTTCGTATTTTTTGACTGATTTCATCCTGCGCATCATGCATTTCTATCCAGGATTCCCAATTATTCTTTTCAGGCATACTAGTACGATCGATAAGGACTAATTTAGGATGAGCAGTATTGGCAAGATGTTCTGCTAAAACCAACCCTATGCCACCAAATCCGCCAGTAATAACATAAACACCATTTTGTCTAACTCTATGATTAGTCTGTGATGTTTCGTCCAAATGGATAGCCTTAAAGGTTTGTATCCACCGATATGTCCCACGATAAGCAATAACCGAATCTTGCGGTTCATCAGCAATGTGATCTAATAATGGCTCTGTTAACTCTTTCTCACGCTGACTCCCTTGTTCTGGAAGTTCTATGTCCACAATACTACATTTTATGTTGGAATATTCCTTTGGAGCAACACGAAAAAGGCCAAGAATCATTGCTTTTTCTGGAACGAGCGTTTCACTACCCGTAACTTCAACCAAATGATTTGAAATCATTACAATCTTAACTGGATCACTATACAGACAATTACCTATGGATTGCAATAAAAACAATATACTATTAAAACCCAGATTTTGATTATGAATCAAACAATCCCTTCCTGATGAATGTTCATCCTCCCTGGTGAGAGTCCATAAATGAACAATAATATTGGGAAACCTATGGGTTTCAAGAAGGTCATTTAATAAATGATAATAATCCTCTTTGATTAAGGGATTTACGATATACGCCGTATCACTCATTCGCTTGAATTCTTTTCCTGTACTTACTATTGTCAAGTGCTGTCCTTGTTCTATAAGGCGATCAACCAACTTAGAACCAAATTGACATTCGTCAATAAAAATCAAAAAATTTTGTTTTTGATTAACAAATGTTTCTCTGTTATGGAATTTCAGCATCTTCTCACGTTTCCATGAAGGAATATAGAACCATTCATTCATATTTAATCTATTAGATTCATCCCACTTTGAGGACTTTGAAGAGACCTGTTCTTGTTTAAATTCGACCCAACATCTTTGCCGTTCAAATGGATAACTCGGTAGGGGTACACGATGTCGAATTTCATCCCGATAAAAACCGGACCAATCTATTTGAATCCCGGAAAGCCAAAGCTTACCGAGTGAATTTAAAATAAAATCAACATCAGAGAATGACTCATTAGGGTGTTTAATAGAAGATAGCAGAACCGGTTGTTTTACATTCTGAGAAAATTTTCTGGTAAGTGTAATAAGTGTATTACCCGGACCCGCTTCCAATAACACACGCTCAGGTTGAGCAGTCAACTCACGCGCACAATCCGCAAATCGTACAGTATCTCTAAGATTCCGAATCCAATAATGAGGATCCGTTATTTCTTCGGAGGTTACCCAGGAACCAGTAATAGTCGAGAGAATAGGGATATTGGGTTGATGAATCTTTGTTTGTTTTACTTTTTCAGCAAATTGATTGAGAATTGGATCCATCATTTTCGAGTGGAACGCGTGCGATGTATGCAAACGTCTGGTATTAATGTTCTCTTCCTGAAGTCTCTTTTCTACATTGGAGACTGAATCATGATTACCGGAAATAACGCAAGAGGATACACTATTGATTGCAGCTATCGAAATTTCATCATCGAGAAAACGATGTATTTTTTCTTCAGGAATTGAAACACTTAACATTAATCCGGAGGGGAGCTTCTGAATGAGTTGAGCGCGGGTTGCAACCAAAGCCAACGCATCTTCAAGTGTAAAAATCCCACTAAGACAAGCTGCCACAAACTCGCCCAAGCTGTGGCCTATCAAGCTTGTCGGTGAGATTCCCCAGGACATCCAAAGTTGAGCAATTGCATATTCTATTGTAAACAATGCCGGTTGAGTTATATATGTCTGATTCAGCTTCTCCTGTGCATCTTTTATATCATTCTTTTTAGGATATAATATTGTCCTTAGGTCAAGTGAAAGATGCGACTCCAATATTTCTGAACATTTGTCGATATGCTCTTTGAACTTTTTCTCGTGGTGATAAAGTTCTAATCCCATATTTACATATTGTGATCCTTGACCTGGAAACATAAAAACAATATCCTGTATCTTGGTGTACCTAAAATCTGTTAATAATTTGGATGGTTCTTCCGTTTCCATTTTGGCCAAAAATGTTTTAAGGTCGGGGCAGACAAGCATTCGACGATATTCAAATTCTTCTCGACCAGTATTTAACGTAAAGGCAACATCAGCTAAATTGAACTGTGCAAAACTTTTTAAATATTCCACGAGATTGGTGGTTACTTTTTTTAAAGCTGTTTCTGTTTTTGCAGAAAGCAATATAAGTTGAGACGATCTCGATTTCCCGGAAGGATTAAAATTGGGCGCTTCTTCAAGTATGACATGAGAATTTGTCCCTCCGATACCAAATGAACTTACTCCGGCCCTTCTGGGAATGCCATTACTCTCCCATTCGTGTAACTTGGTATTTACCTGAAAAGGGCTATTATTGAAATCAATTTTAGGATTGGGTTTTTTGAAGTACAGACTTGGAGGGATTTGTTTGTTCTCCAGTGATAAAACAGTCTTAATTAAACCGGCAATACCAGCGGCTGCATCGGCATGTCCGATATTCGTTTTTACCGAGCCAATTCTGCAAAAACCATTTTTTGATGTATAATTGCGAAAAGCCTGGGTTAACGCGGCAATCTCAACTGGATCACCCAGTAAGGTTCCAGTTCCATGAGTTTCGATATAACCAATACTTTCAACATCAATACCACTTAATTCAATGGCCATTCTAATAACTTCTGCCTGACCATCGATACTTGGGGAGGCATATCCAGCTTTTTGTCCTCCGTCATTGTTTGTTGCGACGCCCTTAATGACTGCATGTATAGTATCACCGTCTTTTATAGCATCGGATAACCGTTTTAAAACCACTACACCTACACCTTGACTTATAATCGTCCCATTTGCTTCTGCGTCGAATGCACGACAATATCCATCGGCAGAGACAATCGTACCCTCTTGATAATAATAACCATAGTTATCATCAAAATTGATGCTCACACCACCGGCAAGAGTCATCGAACATTGATAATTCAACAAGCTTTGACAGGCTAAAACTACGGCAACTAAAGAGGAAGAACATGCTGTCTGAACAGTTAAACTGGTGCCTTTTAAGTCAAGTTTATGAGATACACGGGTGGAGAGGAAATCTCTCTCATTACCGATAAAAATTTGAAAAGATCGAGCAACATTATTTCTTTTAACATCATAATATAATCTGTCTGCATACCTGTTAGGAGTGGCTCCTGCAAATACTCCGATATGTCCATCAAAGTTCTTGGGATTATAGCCCGCATCTTCAAGTGCTTCCCATGCTGTTTCTAAAAATATACGCTGTTGCGGATCAATAAACTCGGCTTCTTTAGGTACATATCCAAAAAAATGTGCATCAAAATCCTTAATGCCCTCTAATACAGTTCCGGCTTTTACATAATTTGGATCATTGATAACTTCAGGGGAGACACCGTTAGCTCTTAATTCATCATCAGTAAATCGAATTATCGATTCGACACCGTCGCGAAGATTCTCCCAGAATTGGTTCTTATTATTGGCACCCGGAAATCGACAAGCCAATCCAATTATGGCAATGGTTTCAATATCATTCATATCCATGTAACTATCATTTGCTGTTATCATCTGCTTCCCTGGCAATCGAATAATTTTTTCGTTTTTTTAACATGATCCTTTGTTTTTCTATTAATTTCTGGGTCGTCGTAAAAGAACGCATAGTTGTCTTTTCCCGCGTTAAATACTTAGCCAGCATCTCGATAGTGGGATATCGAAAAAAGTCATTGGTTTTGACTTCTTTCCCAAAATGATTTTGAAGTTTGTTCAACATTTTGATTAATAAAAGTGAATGGCCTCCTAAATCGAAAAACGAATCATGTATGCCCACCACCTCAGTATGAAGAAGTTCTTGCCAAATTTTAGCAATCGTTTTCTCAACCTCACTTTGAGGAGGTATATATGATCCGTCTCTTTGCTGTTTTTCTTGGGGTAAGGGTAAACTTTGCCTGTCTAATTTCCCGCTTGGTGTTGTCGGCAAAGTATCTAATTTGATAATGTAGTGGGGGATCATATAATCTGGCAGTTTCTTTTTTAAATAGTCGCGTATTTGAGAATGAGAGACGCTAATATGATCTTTTACAACAATATATGCAATAATTCGTTTGTCTTCACTATTATACTCATGCAATACAACAACTGCTTGAACAATGTCGTCATGGCTTGATAATACAGTCTCAATCTCTCCCAATTCAACTCGAAAACCACGTATTTTTATTTGGTTATCAATCCTTCCAATAAATTCAATATTTCCATCCGGTAAATAACGTGCTAAATCTCCAGTTTTATATAAACGGCTGTCTGGACTGTCGGCAAATGGATCGGGTATAAATTTTTCTTTCGTAAGTTCCGGTTTATTAATATAACCGCGAGCAACCTGAATTCCACCAATGTGTAATTCTCCAGGAACTCCAATTGGAACAGGATTCATATTTTCATCTAAAATATAGATTTGAGTATTTGCAATCGGACGACCAATTGGCACATTTTTCAAATCAGAAGATCGCTGGCATCTCCAATATGTCACATCAATTGCAGCTTCAGTCGGACCATAAAGATTGTCCAATTCTGTATTTAACCGATTAAAAAACTGATTCTGCAGATCCACTGTCAGCGCTTCGCCGCTGCAAATGACCTGTCTGAGTGTCCGGCACTTTTCAACATCCTTTGTTTCCAAAAATAATCGTAACATGGATGGAACAAAATGAATGATTGTGATTTTTTTATTAATTATGGTTTCAACAAGATACTCATTTTCTTTGTGCCCTTCGGGACGGGCAATCACCATCCTGGCTCCAAACATCAAAGGCCAAAACAATTCCCAGACAGAAACATCAAAGCTGATGGGTGTCTTATGTAAGATGGCATCGGAATCTGTTAAATGATAAGTATCCTGCATCCAAAGCAATCTATTCAGAATGCCTCTATGTGTATTCATTACACCCTTGGGTCGACCAGTAGAACCGGATGTATAAATGACATAAGCTGTATTATCGAGTGTCATTTTGTTTATTAAATTATCATTCGGTTGATTAGCAATCAATTCTTGCCATTCCGTATCTAAGGTAATAATCTTGCCTCGATATTGTTTTAGCTTGTCTTTATATTTTAATTGTGTCAGAATAAGTGATATATTTGAATCCTGTATATAATAATCAATACGATCAATGGGATTTCCGGGATCAATGGGTACATATATACCACCGGCTTTAAGAACACCATATATCCCTATAATAAGCTCAATTGATCGTTCCATAGCAATACAGACACGAACTTCTGACCCTACTTCCACACTTTGTAAATAATGGCCCAACTGGTTTGAACGCTCATTGAGCTCTCTATATGTTAATTGTTGACCTTCAAAATCAATTGCAATGGCATTTGGAGTAAGCTCTGCTTGACTCTCAAATTTGTGATGTATGCATCCACTGAAATTGTACTTAATCGCCTCTTGATCCCAATCGGAAAACAATAATTTTTTATCATATTCTGATAATATTGACATTTTCATAATGTTCTTATTTTTACTTTGTGTTATTTCAGTCAATAATGCAATAAACTGATCTCTTATTCTTTGAATATCACTCTCTGTAATTACATCGCTGTCATATATCCAAACACATCTGTTATGATTTTCCGGTATAACCATTATCAATTCCGATTTTTTTGATGTATGATAATCATTTTTGTCCTTACCATAAATAATGGTTAGTGGAAGTTCTCGAAATTGATTTTTATCCATTATTTTTCTGAGGACAGGAGATCTGAGAAAGATATCTATCGGAAAAGATCCACGCGAATGTATCGATTCTATCATCGACTTAATCGAGTCATGAAATTCCCGGAAGTTGTGCTTCTCATTTATTTCAACATGCAATGGAATAAATGTGGAATAAAAGTGTTCGGCTCCAGAAAGTTGTTTTTGTAATGAGGAATCCTGATAATTTATATCAAAACATGTCTTGTTACCAAGACGTGCGAGATATAGAATCGATGCGGATAATATAAGTTCACTCTTTTTAATTGACTTATCAATAGACGACAATACAGATTCTGCAATGCTGAATTCCATGCGCTTATATTGAACTGAATCTTTAAGCGGAGTATGTGATTTTGCATAGGGTATCTCTAATGGTTTTAAATTTTGGAATCGTCTTATCCAAAAATTCTCATGTTTGCATAATTTTAAGTTAAGTTTGGTAATTATCTCTGCCTGCTGATCTTCAAGTTTCGTAAGTATATCTCCAACACAAAGTCCTGATTCTTTAAGTAAAACAGAAGGATTTATCAGTTTGCCATAAGAAGATTTAAATTGGCTTAGGGAAATCTCTTTAGTCTTGGTAGATACACAAATCATTTCATCGGTTACCGACGTAATCGTACCAGGTACTTGGCTACTTTTTGATAATAAGGGATCAATCCGCGTGACAATAATAGGTTGATCATTAATTAAAAGTTTTGGTAATCCTAAAGGATTTGGATAATTGCCAAATTCTAATGCACGGTATAAAGCATATATTTGTTCGGCAGACTGGTTCCAATCGATTGTACAAGCGGCGGGTGGTCTTTTCCATCTTGGATAGTATGTTCGAAGATTTAGGTTCTGCGGAATTCGAATTTCCTTTGATTTTTCAAGATCACATAAGAGATCGTTAAAACATTGTATACTTTTTTCATAGCACTTTGTATTTAATGATAATGCGGTTTCTTTTTCTGAGAGAGGGAAAGTTGTTTGTTTGAGGATGTCACCCGCGTCTATATTGTCTGTCATAATATGCCAGGTTATACCATGACAGGTCTCTTCATTGATAATGGCCCAGTTTGTAGCGTTCACACCAGCATATTTGGGTAAGGGACCATCATGAAAATTGATCGCATATTTCTTTGGTAAGCCTAAGATCTCATTTGGTATTTTCCAAAAATTATCAATACTAAAAAACAGATCAAAAGGCTTCTTTCTCAATATTTCTAAAAGGTTATCATTTGGCATTATCAAATGAATGCCGTTTTCTTTAGTCCAATTCATTATATCAGATTCATTGGAGATTACACCATGAATGTGATGTCCCTTTTCGAGTAATAATCTCCCACATGCAATAAGTCGAGATGTACTTCCTGTTAAGTAACAATTAAATTGACATGATTCAGACATGCTGCTCCTTCAGAATACAAAATATATCGACTATTCTACATAGTTTGTTCTAAAATAAAAATTGACAAGTACTTAAACATTCCACTAATGACATCCCACCTTTTTTTGATATTCTGGAAGTGCGATACGCTGTTCATTTACTATAATTCCGATAAGGCATTAAAATACGCTAAATACTGTTTTCCTTTATATGTATCTGCTTCAAATTAGTATCATTTCCCTTATAATCAATGGATTATGCTATTGTAATTGCAGCTACCGGATTTGATATATCAATATTTTTAAATGGTTTTTTTAATTGTTCATCAAGTAAAAAAGCATGATATGAGAGATTCAAGGCTCTGGCTTGAATCAAAATATTAAATAATTGATATCCTACTTCCCATAAGGCTCGATTGTATTTTTCATTTGTGGATAATATGATATAAATGTTATATCGAGAAAATAATTGACCCAATTTCGTTAATATTTGTTCATCAACAATTGCTAATTTGGATATATCGTGTACGGGTTTATTTCCTTTCCAATTAATATATTTATATAAATTTTCTCCCCATATTAAAAAAACACTTGATATATTCTGTTTGCCCCCCCATGTAGGTATGGTCATACCCCAAGGCATAGATTTATAAAAATGTGATGTTCTCCCTCTTGCAGCCCAAAGGAGCTGACTTATACCCTGTTCATCGGCTTTTTTTGAACCTTTCATTTTAATGGTTAAATTTTCAAGTATGGACAAGAGTTGATTTTCACCATTTCGAACAGGCTGAGGTAAACCGCCCGTATTCAAGCGATGCTTTTGCAGTGGATTTGAATCAGTCCAGAATGAACCTTCATAACTCGGTCTCATAGCATCCAAACGAGCTTTTACTGTGATCATCTCGATGTTTGAGGAAGAGACTCCATCTTCCGAAATTCCATTAAGCACCATACCCACACCCATAGCACTGCATATCAATCCCAATGCTTGCTGCTGCATACCGCTCTCCACCATCGTCCAATGCGTTTTCATCAAATTATTATTTGTTTTTTCTACCGTAAATGAAAGGTTGTTTTTCTCATAATGGATATTTAATTTACGATCTGTAAATCTTGGAATCTTAATTAGATGAATAATCTTTTGTATTTGTTTATCAGATAGTCTTTTATTGCGATCGAACATACCCCAATGAAATCTTTTAGGATCGTCATCATAATCACTTGAACATCTTGAGTTTAGTGCCATCTCAACAGATACTGCATCACCTTCTGAAGGAAGCAGTACTATTTCCCTTTGATCATCTGGAGGTATTTTTTCAGGTGGATGTATCAAATAATCGATTCTGTTATGAATTTTTCTTAATATTCTTTTTAACATAAATAAAATTCCCACACCTCCTGATAATAGTATGCTTAAAATTAATTTTCTTCGTGTAATTAACTTCATAAATAATTATTTTCAATTATCGTGCCAATTTTTTTTATCTTGAATTCAATATTGGGTTTGATTTGAGAATAAAATTTAATGATGCTATTCATTTTAGGCTATGTGTTTGTAGAGCATTCTACCAATTTGTTTTGAAATAAAGATCGGTGTTTTCTGAAATAATTTTTTATGAATTAAAAAATGTTTTTTTGTGTCCGTGATAAATTTCTCCTTAACGTAATTATATTTGTAATATGAAATTAACTGTTCTTCTGCGCCCCACCCCAGTTTAAATTGTCTCAGACCATGATGAGACAAAGCAGTTCTTCCAAAATCGAGCGTTTGAAATCCATGCTCAAAAAATTTCTTCAAAACCTCCCACCAGAGTATATGATTGACACCAAAAGACTGATATCTTTGGTCCAGACTTCCATATTTATAGATGATGCTTTTATGATATTGAAAATATATAATACCCGCAGCCGGCTTTGAATCATAAAATCCAAGTACGATACCACCATGTCCGGGAACAATAATATATTTATATATCGATTCAAAAAAATACCACGGTTGCGGCGGAAGGCCATGTCTTTTTCTTGTTATACAATGCAATCGATAATATATTTTTAGTGCATCGTATGATTGTAAAAAATCAATTTTAATTTTTTCAGACTTCGCTTTTCTGATATTTCTTTTATGATTATTATGAATTTTATTTTCTATTTCCTGTATACTATTCAATTCAATGATATGACGATAGTAATCAACTGATGATTGAATATTATCAGATTCAAAGAGAACACCTCTGATTTCAATATACTTCCATTGAAAATTTCTGCAAAATTCAATAAGACTATCCCATGAAATTCGACATGATTTATCGATAAGAGGAAAACAATAGTCTGTAAACGGAAGGGAAATCCCCCTTTTACCGGTCAGAGAACTATTGATTTCCATAATGGGAAGAAAAAATTGTATATCTTGCCCGTTTATAATAGATAGATATCGGGGAATATATCCATAAGATTTATTCAATACTTTTGCCCAGGCTGAGGAATGAAAAAAGGAATATTCGGGTTTTGAGACGATTAATTTATCCCAGCCATCATATTCTAATGGATTTATGATTTGAATTTCATGTTTCATAAAGTTGAGATTCCTGTAATTTGATTACAAACATATTCGATTTGTTTTGTTCTTAACTCAGGTAACATTGGAACTGATAACTTGGAATCCAAAATGTATTATCCATGTTTGTTCCATTCGAATAATATTATAAATATCCATGTTTAAGCATGAGCGGCCAACTCAGAAATTTTATTAATTTTTCATTCTTTGGATTCAATTTCCTTTTCCATTCATCATCTAGTTTGAGTGGTATGTTTCCAATATTAAATCGGATTGGATTCCCAGTTATCGTATGTGATATTTTTTTTAAATTTACAGTATTTTTACTTTGAAAGAGTGAATTTGGTTTATTCATTTTATACCTATTCATGATTTTTTCAATATAATATTCAGGATCTTCTATAAAATCTTCATATCGTAAAATAGTATACTTATATTTTTGGTTTTTAAAATATATTTGAGCGAACATATACGACATGATATATGTTAATGTAGCTCTAAAAGTTGACTTTCTGGGCATGTATTCCGTTTCATTTATTCTATTTTCTCGTACTTTTATCTTAGACCAGGAATAGGCAACGGCTCGAGGATCACGAACTAGGTGGATAATATGAAAATCAATATTTTTAATAAACCTCAACATATATCCATATGAAGTATATTTCGTGGAATCAATAATGACTCTTTTATTTCCATTTGTATATATTTTTAAATAGATATTTTTAATATGATCTGCATATATTTTTAAAGAGCGCTTCCTTCCAAAAATTATTGATTTTAAAAAAAATAGTGGTTGCGTGGACCGCAAATATTCGCCAACATTAATTAGTTTTTGTAGTTCTGCATTGTCTTTTATTTCATTTTTAATGATATGAGTCCAGAACAAACATTTTTGAAAAGGTCGATGACATCCACATAAAAAATTATTTTTATAACCTCTTTCCCATATTTCATTTAGTTCACCGATATGTATACAATGCTCATATTGTCCTAAAATATTTGCAATGATTGTACTACCGCTTCTCCCAATACACGTAATAAAAATCACATTATATTCTTTATTCACGTAAAAACTCACTGTTTATAAGTTCATATTCTAAGATAAAAAATGGCTTCAAAGTCCTCGGCTAGAATTTCCGTTGCTTGATGAGACCCTCCTCCATGTGTGCCTGTCGAATATATTGGGCCAAGATGTGCATGAGCGATTGATGCACATCCTCGATAATACCGTAATTATCTGAGGTAACGTGCAGATTTACATCTGCAATATCTGCGGATCTGCCGCCAGAGAAACCGGTCATTGAGATTACTGAGATCCTGTTTTCCTTGGCCCACAAGGCGGCACGAACAATATTTTCGGAATCCCCGGAAGAACTGACAGTAATCAGTACATCACCGGGTTTGGCCAGAGATCGGAGTTGATAGACAAAAATCTCATCAAAAGATATATCGTTGCCAATGGCGGTAATCATTTCGACCGTCGTGCTGAGCGAAACGATTCGGGGGGTGAGTGCCGTATCCGTCTGTACCAGCTTGCAATGGTCACATGCGAGATGATTCGTGATCGCTGCTGAACCTCCGTTACCGCAGGAATAAACTGTACCGCCTTCAGTGTAAACCTTAGTCAAGATGTCAGCTGCCTGCTCTATTCTTTCTCTATCAATCGAAGCGGCAGCATCATTGATCTTGTTGAAGTAAGCGTTGACGTAACTTCCGGCATCGACGAATTTGCTATCTGGAAAAGTCATGAAAAATCTCCTAATTCGAGTTCTTAAAAGGTGTTCTTAACCTCACTACCTCCTACCTTGGTGAAGAGGGTGTCATTACTGGCCAATGTTTTAATATAAATCCCTGGTTCGTTAAACATCATAACCCTTTTTTAAATCTCAAAAGTCGTCTTATAAAATAGTAACCCATCATTACCCATGGTAAAGGATCGTACCAGGTGAATGCTTCGAAATGCTGTTTATGCAGAACACTACGTAGCCACTGTCCCCAAGTGAGAATTCCCCGTCGATGGGCATCTTGAAAGGCTAAAAAATCCCGGATGGGTCGAATCAAGCGGACCCCATGACGATATTCACCCATCGGCGGAAGCGATTGACTTGTCAATCGGTTGTAAATAAACAGGGTGATGTCAAAACCACTGCATCTGATTACTTCAGTACAAAGGGTAAGACGGGTGTTACATTCCATCAACTTCAACTTGCCATCTCTGGGATCGAGTTTAAATTCAACGTTGCCCAATCCGCAATAACTTACACCTTTGAAGAATTGCAGACCGAGGTCAACTACTTTTGGATTCCAGTCAGTTATGTGGTAAGTGCCATTCCCAGAAAAATTCGGATATTGACGGAGCTTACGTTTGGTGAAATGGAAGAGCGGCATTCCGTTTTCGTCTATATATGAGTAATAACTTTGAAACTGATGGTCTCCTTCTCCGGGAATGACCTCCGTTACGATCAGATCAGATCGAAACTGCTGGTGTATACCGACTTCGTAAAGTTGATTGAACTGATGAATAAGCTCGTCTTTATTATTGACTATAAAGAGTTTCTTAATAAACTGACGTCCCCTAAATTCGTGTGAATAACGTGGTTTCAGTGCGCATGGGAAAGGCACCAAGTTGATAATGGTTTCGATATCTTCTCGAGTACGGACGATCCAGGTTTGTGGTATTGGCACACCACTTTTTTTCGCGAGTGGGTATGTCTTACCCTTATCGAGCATGGCAAGGAGAACGTCATCATTTGCTTCGGGCAGAATATAGTCGGTTGCCAGCTGTGCCCGATGACGTGCGGTCATTTCCATTATATGATCGGAACAAGGAAAAATAACCGCACCTCGATATGGTTCTGAATCTTTACCTGTCAGCCACTCCACCCAGGCTTGAATGTTGTTTTCCTTAAATGGAATCCGTTTACTATACCTTGAAAAACGGGCGTGATTCTCTGGGATGTCAATTGAATAGACAGGGATACCTCGTCTTCCAAGGCTTCGGGCCACTGAAAGCGAGATTATTCCTCCGTCAAAAAGGAGAACAGGTGGCGTGTCAAGTTTGTTATTTTTTCTGAAGGTCGTCATTATTAATTCCTTTCACATCATTTTCGATATCCAGTAAGTGGCGTAAAATCGGAACGGCGACAGGGACACTGCCTTTGGGATTACAGGTTTGATAATGATAATGGTGTCCTGGCAAAGCATTGAAATAGAGTTAAATGTAAAAAAACAAGCTCTTATATATATTAGATGAATGCCAATGAGATAATTCTCTCATTTGTTAAGAATCAAATAAAGATTATTTCCAAACCTATTTTTCAGAAGAGATTGGTACTGAAAAATTTAGCATTGTTTAAGGGCATTCCTTACCGAAGTCACTTCTTCCTTTGCCCTTGACATTAGAAAGCAATCATCACTCGAACGGTGACTTCAGTCATTGATCGAATCCTCAATTCGCTTGAGTGATTCGGATATACTATTATCATTTTCTGAACGATAATCTCCTCAGAGAAGCTTGTAGAGAGCCATGTCTTCCCATTGAAATTCAGTCTTCAGAGGCAATGTGTTCTTGAATACACAGTATGTTGCATGATATTTTTTCGCAACCTCTAATAATTTTTCCGACGACAATTGATAGAAGGCTAATTCTGTCCTGGCTCTTATATCATAAGAGTCTTTATTATTCCGCATGGATTCGACCGTCACGGCGCCGCCGGTGACATCCACGATGCGTTCGTACCAATCTTTCCAACCGTTTTTATTAAATGGTATCGCCATCCAGTTGACCACCTGCGCACGCCGGGTATTCGTTGAAAATTCAATATAATCAGGCGATACCAGAAAGACGGCATCCTTCGGCGTATTTTTCTCTATGTATTCTTCAATTGGCGTTTGCTTTATATTAAAATAAATTCCAGGAAAAATCTTCCTTCGCAATCCTGTAGTATATCGGGGACTTTTATAGTTTACATAAAATGCGGCGATCGAAATAATCGATAGCATCGCAAGTACATATCGAGCAGAATACCTGATGACATCATACTTGATTTTTCTGCAGACAGTTACCCAAAATATCCAGCATGCATAAGTTATGGTGATAACCGCCAATATCACAGATGATCTGAAGAGATAAAATTTGTCAATCATCTCAATTCGGAGTATCTCGTTTAGATACCCGACTCCGCATAAGAAAACAATGATGATAGAGGCACGAAATAAGACAGAATCAATATTCGTCCACGATATTTTTTTACGCAGTTTGAAGAAATATGCCGTAATGAATATTTGAAGCACGAATGTTATATGGTTTATCATCGGCCAGGCTGTTGGCTGGAGATGATGTCTATGCCTGAAACGAAGTACATCAGAGAATGTAGGACCGGTACTCTCAGCGATTGCAGGCTGGCCGATGTTTAGTATTTGATCCTTAAATGCGTAAATAAGAACGGGAGCGCCGATAATCAAGCTGACGATTCCGAATAGAAGGAGATTTCTAACCTTCTGCTGAATCGGATCCCTGCTCATTAAAATAATTCCGATAAGCAGAGTGATGATCATCTGGCCATGATTTAGATGAACATAGAGTGCCGCTCCTGCAATGATAGCAGACATGAAAATTTTCCTTTTAGCGAAGTAGACCAATGCAAGGAGCGATAGAGCGTATCCGAGTGTATACATGTAAAACGTAATTTCAAAAAGAACCCAATCACCTAAAATAAAATTATCTCCCGGAATATAATGATAAACGCCAATGATGAATAGTGTAAACCAACTGAATAATGGATTATCCGGAAGGATTCCCCCGGTTAATTTTCTGATCGCATAAGCCAAAAGAAACAAAGAAAATAACTGAAAGACAAAGAATGTCAAAGGAAAAGGGACTAACTTGCCGATTTGTGCTATCAGCCATGTCAGCGGCCTTGTATAGATCGGGAAATGACCCGCATGAAGATCGTTCGCCAGCAAAGTCGGATCCATAATATGATATACGGCAGGGAGGAGAGCTGCTTGAGGCCCCGAACCATATTGCCAGCCGAAGTTGACCAAGGCAAACAATACAAACAAAGCATATAAATAAGTTTCTGAAAGATATTGTTTTATTTTCCTCTCCATAGTCCTATCTCAAAATCACAAGGTCTCCTTTTCAAAATCTACAGGCTATTTCATTTGAAATGAGTCTCAACATGACGGTATCCAGAATATATAAACGCATCACCCAGAATTTCCGCTGTTTGATAATCTCCTCCTCCATGTGAACCTGACGAATATGCTGGACGAGGCAGTGCATAAACAACGGATGAATATCTTCGATGACTCCGTAATTGTCTGTGGTGCTTCCGACATCGACAAATTTGGTATGTGGAAATATCGAGACAAGTCTCCTCTCCAATGGATTTTCTTTAAAGTATGTCTCACCGTATCCACTTCTTCCTTTGCCTATGGCATTAGAAAGCGATCATCAATTTGTAACGGGGTTAACTGGAACTTCTGGTTAATCATCTCTACTGCAACTTCTCTTGAGTTAGTGTGAATACCGGCCACTACACTGTGACGCTTGGCAGTTTGTAAAATGATCTGCTTCGCTTCGAACCTTGTCAAAAGGAATCAATTAGTAGTATGATACTCAGAATCTATGGTTTAAGAAATCAGCAGAAGTGTCCGAAACCATTTAAAGACAAACACCCACAAGAAAGCCCGATGAACCATAAAAATTAGATCTTTAAAAAATATTTATATAAAAAATCTAACATTATTGAGCACAATAAAGAGAAGAAAAACAAATATATAATAACTAAAATACTTCTTTTGTGAACTTTGTTGAGAGAGTAATATAACACAAAACAAAGGAAGGTTGGAGTCAGATGAATATAAAATTGCTTCTCCTGGATTAAAAGAAGCAATAAAAATAAATTTTAATATAATTAAAACAAGCAAAGAAAGCATTAACGAATTATTTCTAACTATTTTAATCCTTCCTAACAACCCAATCCACAAAATTAAAAAGAGGGCAGAAAATATATGCTTGAAATATTCCACCAATGATGGAATAAAAAAGCCTATATAGTCAGGAAATTTCTTTGTAGCATAAAATACAGATTTAGCAGGGATCCCTATATTAAAAAAAAACATGTTCAGCAAGGGTTCCTTTAACTCATAGAAACTATATTTGATTTTGTTATATTCTTGAGAAAATTTGATATAATATTCAAATATTGAACATTCTTCGAGTCCATATATGACAGCATTGATCACAAAAAATGAAATCAAAGTGACAGATAAAATATGGACAAGCATCTTATTCCTAAGATCCTTATTCAAAAATAATTTTTGTCCGTAGTAAACTAATGGGATTACTAAAAGAAAAAGTGAAATGATTTCATTTAGACTACATACTATTAATAAAGCAGACAAAATGCCGGTCTTTTGCCAATCTAGTTTATCCTTATAACTTATAAATAATAGCAGATAACAAGAGTATAATAAAGTGCTGACAATATACGACTCGGGTACAGAAGCAAAATACCAAACAGAAAATGAAAAACCATAAGCCATGACCATTAATATGTTTATAATTCTTTGCTTACCAATTTTTGAAAATAATTTATAAACAATTACTATATTCAGTGAGCCAATAAAAGCAAAAAAAAGTTTAAGAATAGCGATTTTATTAATATTTAAAGGAATCATCTTAATGATTAGTTTTATTCCTGTAATGATTCCTACAGTTATAGGGTGTCTTGCAGTAATACCAGTAAAATGATCACTAAGAATAGCCCTAATATACAAAGGAACATCAGCGCCAAAAGGATAATCTTTTAAAACGAGTGAACCAACTTCATTAGTAAGTGAGAAAAAATAAAGTACGAAGAAAAACACACCCACTATCCATATAAGATCAATTTGTAAAACAAAATTTAATAAATTGGACTTTTTAGCTACCTGCTGTTTCATTGGGTACATATGATCCCCATTTTTCGAACCGGTTTTGAGACTCATTTTCTTTCACATTTCAGAGGGATAATTCGCCCTTCTCTTTTAAATGTTTTATCGGTGACTTGTTTTCTATGCCAAAGGGAATGACAACGACCTGAAGCATTAATGAACCATTTTATATTATTAAAATTCATCATTCTCGCTTAATCAGGTAAAGAGAAAAGCCTTTTCCTTCGATTATTTCATTCAACTGGTCAGGAATCGGCTGGAAAAGTTGAGGGTTCACTAAAAAAACATAATCATAATGATTCACAATCGTCCCCCAGTTTGGAGTTTGAGACTTTGTGTACATGTGACGTGGCTCTGCCCTGACTATTTTTTCGAACTCTTCAGCATAGGCAATTGACTCCCCATATCGAGGGAATGTGAATAGATTCTGGACAAAGGCTTCACGTCTGATAACGGCATAGGAGGCGATATGACGGGCCGGAGGAAATTCCGCATGTTCTCCAACGGATTTGGTAGCCGTGTAGATTCTGGCACCTCTTGGAATCAAGTCAAATGCCCGGATACACCCGGCATAGTAATCATTTGCAATAACCCATTTCTTGTATAAGATAGAAGTCCGAAAAAGAAGAATCATAAATATTAGTATAACAGCAGCAACCTTCTTTCCTCTGGTCATAATGCCTTCTTTGAAACTAATACTCGCTATTAGAAAGTAGAGGATGACTATTGGAATGCGTTTATCAAGGTAACTGCTTCCACTTAAATTGTTAGGAAGAAGAATGAACACAACTGTCATCATAATCAATGGCCATTTTAACGCTGGATGGATGATAAGCCGCTTTGTTATCAGAAGAAAGAAAACGGTTCCGAAGAATAGACCAAATAAGGCAATATCTGTTTTAGGAGAGTAATTCCACGTTGTGCCCAAAATACCGCCAACTTTGCTGTACAGAGAGTAGAGAGACGCGAAGTCGCTCGAAAGGTTGGGATTCACTATCTTTGGTTTTAAGAGAAAAAGTAATCCTCCAGGAACAAACTGACCCATTGATATCACTGCATCTGTAACGAATAGCTTTTTCGACCTTCCCTTTTTTCTCTGGATTCCCCCAAATTCATAGCCTAGAATGAAAAGCATGTAAATCCCGAAAGCCATAAGATGAAATAAATAGAGCAAGCTTGCTGATATTGAGAAGAATAACAAACGTATCCAGTATCTTTTTTGCCGAAAAATGATCCACAGCGCTGCGATCCACAGTGCGCAGCCAATGGAGAAAAAATAGCCAAGAAAACCCCAGATTAAATAGTGGCTTAATAGAAATAAGAAAATAACCAGGGTCCACCATGAAAAACTTCGGTGCAATGCAAAATAAAGCGCAGTGACTCCACTGGAAATGAGCAGCAGACCTAAACTGATAAATAGTTTGGTTGAAAGCGGCAATGAAATGAATTTGGAAAAAGTGGGAATGATCGTTTCCATAGCAAGATTCGGAATGAGAAGATGTTTTTCCATATAATACTTGCTCAGGAACTCTGAATCATTGAGATTTTCCAGTATAAACATTCTGGCGAAATGATTTGGATAATCCACCATTGCAGGGATTTCCACCAAGTAGATTGGTAATTGAGTTAAGATAAACAGGAAAAGGAAAATAAAAATGTAAAGGACTTTGTTGGGCTGTGAATTAGATTGACCTTCGATGAACTCGTTTTCAGAAAAAGTCATATTATGCCTCTGTTCTATTGAATTTCTTTCAAGGCATCCCTTACCGAAGTCACTTCCTCCCTGGCCCTCGCCATTAAAAAGCGATCATCACTTTGTAACGAAGTCAATTGGAATCCCTGTTTAATCATTTCAACGGCGACTTCTTTTGAGTTGGTGTGAATACCGGCTGGTATACCGTGACGCTTTGCGACTTCGAGGATTTTCTGCTTTGCTTCAACAACTTCCGGGTCACTCTGGCCTTTGCGCGGCTCCTTGCCAAGCGCCATGGAGAGATCCGACGGTCCGATATAGATCGCACTGATGCCCGGAACCTGGAGAATCTGGTCAAGATTCATGATTGCTTCTCGGGTTTCGATTTGTGGGATAACGAGCGTTTCCTCATCGGCAAAATGGTGATAATCTCCTCCACCGTGTGTGCTGCCCCCGCCATAGTATTTGGCCCGGATGGGACCAAAGCTCCGAAATCCTCTGGGAGGATATTTACATGCACTGACCAAGGCCTCCGCGTCTTCAGGGGTGTTGATCATCGGACAAATGACACCGTAGGAACCCGCATCCAGAATCTTCATTAAGCGGGCGGGATCATTCCAGGGCACCCGGGTGAGTGGGACCACTGAGGTTGTAGAAATTGCTTGCAGCATAGTGGTAGCAACCTGATAACCGACAAGCCCGTGCTGCATATCAATAGTGATGGAGTCGAACCCTTGATGGGCCATGATCTCAGCAGAGAATGAGCTGGGAATGGAACACCAGCCGTTGATGACAGCCCCGCCATGTGCCCAAATTTCTTTCAGTGTATTTTTTCTCATCATTAGCTCCTATAGTAGTGAAAAGTCTGTGATGCAAGAATTCTTTCTCTTTTCATTTTTTTCAAACGATGCATCTCCTTGCGCCGAGTTGCCATCCCATATCAGAATTTTTACCCAAGGTTCCTTGGAATTCCTTGAAAAAACAGTATCCTTTGAAAGGGCGTGACATCATCATTTTGCTTGGCCTGAATATTCGATTCATTTGTGCAAAGATTGACAATCCATGTGTGCTCTTCTTTTTCAAACTTTCATATGAAATATGACTGTCTTCAATAACTATGGGGCAGTCAATACAGTGATCGGAGTCTGCTCCTGCAAAAGAAGCAACCGCAGGGGAATTTCTTCTATAGATCCGGGCTGTTTGGCCTTGGAGTATATAAAATGCTTATCATGTCCTGAAAACAATAAAAATATTTTATTTGCGTTTAGAATCGTTGGCGCTGTAAGAGATATCCGGGACAGACGGGATTCTGTTGCAGAAACAGCGACACAGAGGCTGTTATAGACGTGGAGAGCAGGATCGCCTGGAAATAGCGAGGCAAAATGGCCATCATTCCCCAACCCCAGATAAACCGCGTCGAATGGCAGGTTCAATGTCTTAAGCCGCTCTTCGCAGGCAAATTGACCCTTTTCGGACGATTCTTCACCCCCGAAAAGGGAGATAAAAGTTGCGACCGCTGCCCCCCCTAAAAGCAAACAAGAACGTACCAGTTTTTCATTGCTGTCGGGATGATCAACCGGCACCCAGCGTTCGTCGGTGAGAGTTACCTGAACACGGCGCCAATCAACATCATGTCGGCGTAAACGCTCAAACACATGTTTTGGGGTGCGTCCACCAGAGACAGCCAGTAACGCCCTACCACGCGCGGATATGGCATCGCACAGTACGGATGCCAGATTTGCCGCCAATTCGTCGGCCGCAGCTTCTATAGATATAAAATGGTGTTCTTCGATAGCCATTTGTGGTCGTTTGTTCAGTCCCCAAGTGGAGAATCTGCTACCGGTACTGCGTTCTCATCCAGCCCTTTAATAGCAGCTCGCCCCATAGCCAGAATCGCCTCTTCAGAGCTGCCGCCGATATGGGGAGTGGCAAGGAAATTGGGTAAACGCAAGAGCTCTAAATCTTCCGGCGGCTCCGTGGTGAATACATCAAATCCGGCGCCTGCCAGCCGGCCGTCTATGAGCATTCGCTTCAACGCTTCCTCATCTACCAGACCACCCCGTGCAGTATTGATCAGCAACGCATCAGGTTTCATAAGTGCCAGCCGATCAGCATTTAACATATTGCGGGTGCTGCTATCCAGCGGTACATGCAGTGTAACGATGTCAGATCTGGTCAACAGATCCTCAAGTTCTACCGCTTCTACCTGGTTAGCCGCGTAAAACTCGGGAAAATCCAATATATCATGGGCTAAGACCTTGCATCCAAACGCCCGGAAAATAGACGTCACATCTTTTCCAATATGACCACACCCGATGATGCCGACAGTGCGTCCCGAAATACATCTTCCCTTACGATTCTTCCAAATACCGCTTTTAATTTCGAGGTTGACAAGCGGCACAAGGTGTAATAGCGAAATGATAAAGGCAATGACCAGTTCGCTAACGGAGCGTTTGTTCACGCCGCCGGTCCAGCCCAGCCGGATTTTATGTCGGATTAGCGCTTCCTTATCCAGCATGTCAGTACCCACTCCATATTTGCTGATTACCTTCAGATCCGGGAGAGCGGCCAGAATGGCTTCGTCGATCCGCTCCAAAGCGATGATCAATTTGATGCGTCCACGGGCAAATTCGATCAACGCCTCATCCTTCAAGGTTACTCCATTATCATTGAAACGAACATCTGAGTACCTCTCCAATAGCTCGGCCCGTAAAAGTGGATGTTTTGAAAAGGAGCGGGAGGTCACAGCAATCGGTGTGCTGTTTTTCATATTAGTTCCTATATTGCTTTTCTTTTAGTTTAGCGGACTGTTGTTTCTTGAAGGTCTCATCAGCATTGTAAATGCCAAAGACCAGGCTCATCGTTTCGTACGCATCTCTGGAGGTGCCGTTCCGAACAGGACAGCCGGTTTGGATGCATTCGACAAACTCAGCCAACTCCAATTCCCAGGATGGATCGGTGTTACAAAAAATGGCTTCCTCCCGCGGATTACCGATGGCATACCCACTGTGTTTGCGACCTTGAATAATCCATTCGTCACGATAGCTTCGGGTTCCAGACGGCATTCCATCCACAATCACGTATCCGTCCTCCATAAAGATTTCGAGACTAAAACGGTGCTTCCATAGTGTAAAGGAACTGTGCAACTGAGCGATAATGCCCTCATCATTCCGCAGCAGGGCAAATGCATTGTCCTCCAGATCGATATCCCAGAATGCGGTAGTGCACATGCTTTTGATCTCTGAAAACTCGCCGCAGAAATAACGGAACAGGTCAAGCATATGAATACCCTGATCAAACAGTATGCCGCCGCCTGACATTGCCGGGTCATGACGCCATTCATTGGGATTGTCGAAAAGTCTGGCTTTTCCGTATATCCCTCGTACCCAGAGGATTTTACCATATTTGTTGCTCTCAACGATTTTCTTTGCTTCCATGATGCCAAAGTGATAGCGGTGATTAAAGCCAATTTTTAGCACCAGACCGGGATTGCGTCTTTCAGCTTCCATAATCCGCTCAATGTCTTCCATATTGCATCCCGGTGGTTTCTCACAGAAAACATGTTTTCCAGCGTCTAGCGCTGCGACAGTAACATCAGGAATGAGGTAGTTGGGTGTGCATACGAAAACGGCCTCGACATCTGAGCTGATTACCGCCTCGTAATCGGGGAGGATCTGCATGTTCTCGAAGCCCTTTGCCGGCGGATTTGGATCCGTACCGGAAATCAATACAGTGTCATCGTTTTCTCGAATGGTCATGGCCCGGATTCCGCCCATCTTTCCAAGACCCACAATGCCTATCCTTAGTGGTTCTGCCATGTTAAAGGACCTTTCATCATTACCTTTATTTATTGGCTCAATATGGATTGCTGGGAGTTGACATTGGTCAGAAAAAACTGCCTAAAACCAATGGTCTAACTGCTGTTCCAGAGGATCCAAGTTGATAAAGAGTACTGAACGATTAATTGATGAAAGCAGGGGAAATGTATAAGAAAGCAAGTAACAACTTTTTACTCAACCATATAGTCACTGAAGATGCCTGACAGTATTTAAAATCTGACATCAATGTCCTCAGCCTGTCGCTGCGACGTTACCTGTTTTTCAACGGCATTATCGATACAGATTCTGAGTTTTTGGGCAAGAATGCGGAAACTGGAAAATAATACTACGATTTTATAAAAATGTCTCACCACGGAGCACTAAGCTTAAACTCATCAGCCAAGGATTGCAATTCATCTACAATATCTTTACCTAAATGGACACCGGTTTCAACGTTTTGTTGGTAATGGCGCCATCTGGTTTCGCCAGGGAGTAATATTTCATCTATGCCAGTTCTTTTTTTCGCTTCCTTAATATATCCAATTAGTCTTGCCATACGGTCATAGTATATTTCTATGGGTAATAGGCTTAATATATCAATAGCCAAGAAAAGATGGCCAACTCGATTGCTTTTGGAAAAATTCTTCCAAATAGAACCAATTTCATGAGAAATCGCCGAACCAGTTATCACACCACTTAAGATCTCAACCATTAACCCCAAACAATATCCTTTGGCTCCGGCCATTGGCAAAATACTACCTTTGCTGGCTTGTTCCGGGTCCACGGTATCGTTCCCGTTTTCGTCAAGCGCTACTCCTATTGGGAGCGTGCTCTGGTCTGCTATGGTTTTTCGAATCGCTGCACCCGATATCCCACTGGTGGAAAAATCAACCAGGATAGATTGACCACCTTTTACTGGTGCGCCAAAGGCAAATGGATTGGTTCCAAATACAGGTGACATTCCACCTTGAGGCACAACCAGAGGATAAGAGTTGGTAGTTACTATACTGATTTTACCAGCTTGTGCTGCCAATTGATTGTAATATGCATTAGCACCAAAGTGGTTGCTATTTTGTACACCCACTACACCAACACCGTATTTATCAGCTGTTTCGATAGCTTTTGACATCGCCATGTGACCCAGAAATGGACCAGGACCGTCGTTCCCCTCCAACAGTAGAACGGCATCGGACTTGCGCACAAACTTCGCATGACATGGAGAATTGATCAAGTTTCGCTTAAATCTCTTTATAAATATTGGCAAGCGTTTTAGACCATGACCCGATCTACCGATCATTTCGGTCCATACCATCACCTCGGTGATGGTATTTGCCTCGTGAGTATCAACGCCTGAAGCGCATAGAACATCAAATACAAATTTTTTTAATAACCGAGAATCTATTTTTACATTATCCATTCACTAATCTCCAGGACCGCAACATATAACACTCATTTAATCCCTATAAAATTTAAATTTTGCGACATCTGAGATCTTGTTTTCCTGCTCGTTTGGAGTCTCTTTTTGGCTCCCAGTTCAGCCAATCCGAATCTGATCAAGTGGCTGTAGTTCAGGCACCTGGTCCTTAAAAATCTGTTGTAATAGCCGCAAACCTACTGGATACCTTTCCCCCTTTTTTAAATGATGATAGAAGTGACCGGGCGGCGTATTGACTTCAATAACACGCCCTCCGGACTCTTGTAGATCAACTGTCAAATCATTTGTGATGATATCTATCCCTATCAGCCTTACACCGATTGTTTCCGATATCTTTTGCCCCAGTGAAATTAGTGATTCTGCGGGACGTTGCAGTGGGCTCTCATTTTCTTCGGCCCGGTTGCAGTTTATCACATCCTTTACTTTTATGACCTGTCCTTTGGCCGGCATTGTGCTCAAATTCATTCCTTGAGCTGCCAAGGTATTTTTTGTATCCAAGTCCATATAAATGAGACTGTGAGCTAATTGTGAACCAGGTTCTATTCTCTTTTTGTTTTCCTGACGAATTAAGCGACGAATCGAGGACACACCGTCACCAATGACGGTGGGGGGGCGTCTGACAATGCAGTCCAAGAGTTCTCCGTCGAGGAAAAGAAGCCGGTAGTTATCGCCCTTGATCTGTTCCTCTATCACAGTCTCCGGACAAAACGCTCTGGACCACGCCAGTGCTTGATAAAGACGGCGTACTCCGGTGACATTGGTCGTTACGCCAGCCCCCGCCCCAGTACCGTAAGCCGGCTTTACAACCAACGGGCAGTCAACTTCAGACATAAACGATTTGGCGGCAGAAACATCAAGTTTCTTTAAGTGAATGTATCTGGGCATTGGCACATCGATTTTAGCCAAGAGTTTGTAAATAATGGCTTTGTTTACAACCAACTGATAGCCCACAGTGTCTGTTAACGGGGTGTACTGCTCGAACACCAGAACGCTATGGCTGCCGTTGGTAATTTTGAATATGCCGTAACCAAGCGACTCAATTGTTGAGCCTGTCTGGGCGGCTGCGTCTTCCCAGACCTGAGCATAATATTCTGCTCTCTTACATTTGATTGCATTGTGATCACTTTGCAATGTTCTCAGATATCTTTGGCCCAGATGGAAAAAAGCAACTACATCAAAAAATTTATTTAATACCACACCAGTTTTCTCCTATAGGAAAAAAGAAATTATTTGGCATTTACAAGTTCAGTGTTTTTAAGAAGTTGTGCTCTGTTTTAACCTTTCAAATCTAATAGATACAGCTCCGCTATCTGAGTCACAATTCTGTTGAATGAAACCGCAATGAAAAGACTTGATATTTTTTACTTAACGTTAAATAGTTAATTCAATTTATATTAATAACTTAAATTTATTTTAGATTGATACTTACCAATTAATAATACTTTAGTTATTTTAAATTATATTGGATAATTATAATATTGGATTGAGTCAATCTGATTTCTTAATGCCAAAGCTCCTAAAAATCCTGAAGGTAAATTTAATTTATAAATTGACCAAATTTGTTTACTCTCAAAATTCGTATGTCGATTATCGACAATAGCTGTTTGTAAGGTTTGAAGATTCAAATCAATTCTATCGATTGGATATTGTAATCCCATTCCAATTCCTTTGATCAAAGCCTCTTTACGAGTCCAATATTCATAAAACAGACTTTGCCTTTGAATCATCGACAACCTCTTAAATTTATTTTTTTCTTCCAATGAAAAATAGTTATCGACGATTGAATTCACTTCTGGAATATTTTTAACATATTCAATATCAACACCGACTTCTTGATTAGTGGTGAATGCGAATACTCCCATGTCATTTGAATAGGAGATATTAAAATAATATTGTTTATTATGAACCACATGTTTTAAATAGGGTTTCCCGTAAGTATTCGTTGTAAATTGGATTCGTTCGGGACTGCATTTTATGTAATTCCCCAATAGGGTTCTTAATATTCCATGTCGAGCAATATACTGAACTCTATCGTGTTTAAAGTAGTATTTTTTTGCTCTGTTTTTCTCTTTAGGTGACAATAATTTAGACATCGTTTTTATTTGGGGATAGCTTAAATCTAAACAAGCTAAGTAAATATGAACAGTATTTTTCCCCATTTCGTGTTTTCCATTCATTTCATTGTCGGACAATAATGAATCATGAAAGGGAATTATATTCGCTTCCTGAATTGAATCATATAACTTTTCTTAATGCATTGACCACATACTGAATCTGGTCAATTGTTAACTCAGGAAACATGGGTAATGAAAGTTCTTCATCAGCTATTTGCTCAGCGACAGGAAAGGATCCTCTTGGAAGATTCAGAAATTGATAAGCCTTGGTCAGATGAATCGATATCGGATAGTGAATGCCGCAATGGACCTGGTTTTCTTTCAGTGATTCAAGCATAACATCCCGGTTCTTCATTCTGATTGCATATATATGAAATATGGGCTCTGCAGGTTCTGGAACAAACGGCAGGACGATAGAGTCCGTTCCTGATAATAAACGGGAATACAGCGTCGCATGATCTCTGCGCTTTTTATTCCATTGGTCAATATATTTCAATTTCACATTCAGAACGGCTCCCTGAATGCCATCCATACGACTATTCCATCCTATATAATCATGGCAGTATTTTTGCGGTTGGCCATGGTCCCGGAGCATTTTGACTCTTTCCGCAATTTGCCGATTATTGGTAACAATGGCACCCGCTTCTCCGTACGCTCCCAAATTTTTTCCCGGATAAAAACTAAAGCATCCGGCATCACCCAGAGATCCGGCTTTTTTACCTTTATATTTTGCTCCCTGTGCCTGTGCGCTGTCCTCGAGCACATATAAATGATGCCGTCTTGCGATTTCGATGATCGGATCCATGTCCGCCATCTGACCGTAAAGGTGAACCGGAATCACGGCTTTTGTTTTGGTGGTAATCGCCGATTCCAATTTTTGCGGATCCATGTTATAGGTTTTTTCATCAACATCAACAAAAACAGGTTTTGCGCCTGTGAAACTGATGGCCTCGACGGTCGCGATAAATGTATTTGGTACTGTAATCACTTCATCGCCGGGTCCGATACTCATGGCAAGGAGAGTAAGCCATATTGCAGATGTCCCGCTGGATACTCCAATTGCAAATTTACAATCGCAATATTTTGCATAGTTTTTTTCAAATTCCCTGACAAAAGGTCCACCTGCGTATGCAGTGTTATCAAGTACTTCCTGAATCGCTAGATTGACTTCGTCATAAATGGATTTGTACTGTGCTTTTAAATCAAGAAAGGGTACATTCATAATTTTTCCTTTTCATCTATCGTTCGAATAATTCGAGCCGGATTGCCGGCAACAATCGTTGATGGGGGGACATCCTTCGTCACTACGGATCCCGCGCCCACAATGGCATTTTCGCCGATGATTACCCCGCAAAGAATAGTAACACTTGAACCAATTGATGCATTCTTTTTAATGTAGGTTTCAATACAGGTCCAATCCGCTTCCGTCTGCAGGGATCCATTCCGATTCGTAGCATGCGGATATTTATCATTGATAAATGTTACATTATGTCCGATAAAGACGTTGTCTTCAATATGAACTCCCTCACAGATGAAGGTATGGCTTGATATTTTACAGTTTTTTCCGATAAATGCGCCCTTCTGGATCTCGACAAAGGTACCAATTTTTGAATTGTCGTCAATATGACAACCGTACAAATTGACAAAATCAAATAACTTAACATTTTTCCCGAGTTTCACATCTTTTGCGATATTTTGATGTATCATTGGACCGCCTTTTCTTTGACAAGAGATTCCAATTTTGGCAGATCAACATATTGAACGGCTCCCTCTTTTCTGATGGATTTATTTGCGGCTTCGATAATTGTCACCACACGCAGGCCGTTATATCCGTCTGTCTGCGGCGTTTTATCCTGTTGAATACACTCAATAAAATGCTGACATTCTTTGCGCAGAGGCTCGAACTGATCAATTTTTGGAATAAGAATGTCACCGTAACGATATGAAAATTGAAATTCGGCAAAAGTATCATAATACGGAGGTGCCTCCACACCTTTATCGTAAATTTTCAGTTTCTCATTGGGTTCGATGTCATCATAAACTAGCATTTTTTTACTGCCCACAATTGTTGTTCTCCGGATTTTGTCAGGATCCAGCCAGCTGTTGTGCAAAAAAGCAATCGTTCCATTTTCAAAATTCAGCGTTGTGGTGGCCACATCTTCGATATTACTTTTAAAATGGGCTTTTCCCTGCGCATTGACACTGATAGGGAATTTACCCATGAGGTATAGTATAATGGATATATCATGAGGAGCAAGATCCCAGATTACATTAATATCCGGCTGGAAAAGACCCAGATTCACCCGGCTGGCATAGATATAGAAGATTTCTCCCAGTTCACCACTGGCGATGATTTCCTTGGCTTTATTCACTGCAGAGACATATTCAAATGTGTGTCCGACCATGAGTTTTACATGCTTTTCCTCAGCTTTTTGAATCATCTCTCGGCATTCCTTGCTTGAAGAAGCTAGAGGTTTCTCAATAAGTACATGCTTACCCTCTCCGAGACACTGCAAGGCTATATCTCTGTGTGTATATACAGGTGTTGCGATCGCGACTCCATCAATGGAGTCATCCCGCAAAATATCCTCGATCTTCGTGGTTACCTGAATGTCTTTATAAAGCAATTTGATACGTGAAAGTCTCTCTTCATTCAGATCACAGCAGATTTTCATATGGCAATTTGGGATTTGAAAGAAGTTACGAATCAGATTGGGTCCCCAATAACCGCAACCTATGACTGCTATATTAATGTTTTTCATATTCTTTGTTACTCCCAAAAAATAGATTAGATTATGTTTCTATTATTATTTTCCTTCAAATGAAAGTACAGCCTTAACTGTTTTAAATAAAATTTTTAAATCCAATAAAAATGATACATTTTCTGCATATTGAATATCAAGTTTCACCATTTCTTCAAAAGTCATTCTATTTCTTCCAGACACTTGCCATAAACCTGTAATTCCAGGTTTCACTTCCATGATGCGTCGATAATGCCAATTTTTATATTCATCTACCTCATAAGGAACAGGAGGTCTCGGCCCTACCAAACTCATATCTCCTTTTATTACATTTATCAACTGTGGAATCTCATCTAAACTTGTTCTCCGCAACCATTTTCCTATAACAGTGATTCTTGGATCTTTGGTAAGTTTGTATAAAGGTGCTTTCTGTGTACCTTTGTTGATATCATTACAATGACCATTAATTAATTTTTTTACATACTCTTCATGAATAGTACTGTCACAGTTTGTATACATCGTTCTAAATTTAAAAAAAATAAAAGATTTTCCTAAATAACCCACTCTCTTTTGTTTGTAAAAAATTGGTCCCTTTGAAGTTATTTTTATTGCAATACTAATAATCAACATCATCGGTAGAAAGGACAAAAGAAACAAAATTGCTCCTGAAATATCAATAATGCGTTTAACATTCAAATATGAAATAGTGATAATCGCTTTTTTGTAATCATCCCCCCACCACAAAGGATTTGTAAGAGAAATTGCACCATTTGGTGAAATCTTTATATTCGGGTTTTCATAATTAATATTTCTCTTAAACATTATATTTCTGCTATCGGATTCATGAGTTATTTTCTCAAATTCCAGTTTTTTTATTGATTCAGATTTTCCCTCGGTTATTTCATGTTCTGGTATCTGATGTAATTGATATGAAGTAATTTTTATGGATCGAATTATTTTATGAGCTTCCTTTGTTTTTAAAGATCTTAAGTAATAATATAATTTATGAGTTAGTCTTTTAATCAACGATTTATTACCACTTAAAGAGGTGCCAATTAAAAGAACGCCGATTTTTGATTTACTGGGTAGATGTTTAATATCAATTCCTCTTGTATTTTGAGAAATTACTTTTATTAATTCTCGAAAGAAACGGAAGTATTCGTTGTCTGAAGCGATTTCAGAATATGATGAGAGGTTGAAAACGATATACGATATAGGTAGTCCTGTACCGTTCCATCCATTTCGTCCTCTTCCCAATATACGGGCAAAATCCTTGTTTGAATACCATCCATTTTGTTCATTGATGAGGGAATCAATCGAATTTTGATTCAAATTATTTTTAGACAATATCTGATCCAAAATATATCGCTTCTTTTAGAGTCTGTTGGGAAAATGGTTTTTACTTTGTCAATAATTTTATATATAAATACTACTTTTCACTATTTCCACGGTGTTTTTTTGCTTCTTCTATAATTGGTTTTATTTTTTACAATTCTATTTATATTGCGTTTTATTATTTCATAAGTATTTTCCTTCTCCATTTTATTTTTATTATAATAATAGGCATAATAATTACCTTGAGGAGTAACATTGTTCAGGACAATCCCTATGATATGATTCCCATTTGTTTTACTTATTAGATTTTTTGCCCTTAGAATTTCATCGGGCCTGTTTTTCCCTTTTTCAATGACCAAAATGATTCCATCTATCTCTGGTGCAAGAACAGCTGCATCGGCAACAGCGATAACGGGTGGCAGATCATAAATGATCAAATCAAAATTATTTTTTAATTTGCTATTTAAATTTTTCATACTTTCTGAAGCCAGTAACTCTGAAGGATTGGCCGGAATCGTACCGCTCGTAATTAAAAATAAATTTTCTATACCGGTCGATTGAATTACTGTTCTATTTAGATTAGTAGTTGCTACAGATTCGTCATTTTCCTCGTCGGTACCCTTTTTAATTTTTGAGCCTGTTGATCTAATTTTTTCCAAATGTTTAAGTATATCAGTAAGTCCAGGTTGAAGATTGGCATTAAAAAATGTGTGAATAGTTGATTTTCTTAAATCCGCATCGATTATAAGAGTTTTTAAACCTAATTTGGCTGTAGAGACAGCTAAGTTCGCTGTAATGAATGATTTCCCCTCTCCTGGTTTGCCACTGGTCAGTAAAATTGTCTTTAAAGGGGAGGAGCCGGACATTTCCGTCAAGGGAAGATTTGTTCGCAAAGTTCGAAAAGCTTCAGCAGCAGCAGATTGCTCATCATGAATTGTGATTAATTTTGGAACGATCTTTGAACGTTTCCTTTTGGTAGGAAGATTAATGTCTTGGCGTAGATATTCTTTACTCCCATTTTTAATTTTTGGTATTGTACCTATGACCGGCAAATTCGTAAGTTTCTCAATATCCTCTACTGTTTTTATGCTCGTATCCAATACTTCCAAAGAGAGAGCCAATCCAATTCCTAATGTACAGCCCAAGAAAAATCCAAGAAGTAAATTTACTTTTTTCCTTGGGCGAATCGGTCCTCTGGGAATTCGAGCAGGATCTATGATTCGAATATTTGATATTTTTTCTGCTTCTTTTATCTTGGCTTCTTCACGTTTCTGTAAAAGCATGGTATAAATCTCATCAGCAACGGCTTTGTCTCTTTGCAACTTTCCAAGCTCCAATTCCTTTTGGGGTAAAGTGCTTAAGGAGTTGTTGTAACTATTCAATACTTTTTTCAATGCTTTTTCTTCTGCTTCGTCGGTATGTATCTCAACTTCCAGTGTGGCAATTTCTTCTAGATGTTTTTGTATCTCAGATAAAGGATCAATGGTATTTTCTCCTTTGGCAATTTTTAAAGTTTCTTCTTTGAGATTTTTTTTGGCTTCTTCGATTTGAGATCGAAGTTGTCTCATCTTGGGATGATTTTCACTGTAATCTTGAACCCTGAGAGTTGTATATTGGACCTCGAGATCAACCAATTTTTTCTTCAACTCCTGTGCCCATGGACTTGTTATTGTTGTAATATAGGGAACCAATTCCTCCCGTTCTTGAGAAAGTTTATCTTTGACAAACGCCAATCTATTTCTCGATGCATTGAGCTCCGTAACAGTTTTGTTGTATTCTACTTCAGCTTCGGTAATTCTTTTAAAAATTTCTTCTGATTCTTTATCCAGGTAAGTGATCTTGTTAGCTTCTTTGTAAATTTTTAAAGCGTTTTCCGACTCCTGTACTTTTTGACTAAAATATTTTAATTGATCCTCGACTGTGTTTTTAACTTGGTTAATCTCTCCAAGTTTTGAATTCAAATTTCTTTTTATTAAGAGTTCAGCAGTTGTATTTGCGATTACGGCGGCTACTTTCGCATTGTGTGCCTGTGCACTTATGGCGATGACATCGGTTTTCGGTATAGGTCGTGCAGAAACGTTCTTTTCAATAATATAAGTTAAGTAGTCATTCTTATTGTTGTATTGAGATGGTATTTCACCTTGAATTACGAATGTATTAAGAATGGAATCAGATAGAGCATTGGTTACTTCATTCATTAAGGACCAGCTTTCAATTTCTTCAATAAGATTGAGAACGTAGCTGCCTTTAAATGATAGTTGTGTCACATCCAGGTCGGAAATCACAGGCTTTTTTTCTTCAAATACGATTTTTGTGGTAGCATTATATACTGGCAATGAAGTCATATTTAAATAAATAATGGGTAATTGAATCAGTACAATGCAACCAATAATGATCCATTTTTTTCTTAATATTATTTGAAAAAATCGAATAAATTCATTTTGGTTTGTTGAAATGTCATTCATTTCTTTTGCCTTCTACGAATGAATTATTCAAAAATACGACTGTACCAATATAAACCTTGTGCAATAATAGCAACTTGATAGAGAATCTTTACCAGAAACTCGAATTTATACCAATTATTTTTATTTACCTTAACGACATCACCCGGCTTTAATATAGGAATATGTTCCAAATTCTTTTTGTTTAAATATTTATTTAAATTAATATTATAGATTACTTTTCCTCTTCGTGGTTTTGCCATTTCTTGGTTTTCAGATTTTTCGATTTCTGAATATTCTGATTCCGAATAAAAATACTCTCTTGTTAATCTAACTCTATTTAGATTTGAATATTCGGTAGGACCTCCGGCCATGGATATCAATTCAAGAGCGTCTGTACCGTCTGGAACAATGTATTGTCCTGGTTTGTTTACTTCTCCCCAGATATGAACTGTAATTTGTAGTTTCTCTTCTTCTGTCCATAAATATTGATTTTTTCTACTTTGTTCAAGTTGGGCAAAACAATTAATAACAAAATAGAAAAATAATGAACTGACTATGATCCATTTTGCCTTTTTTAAGGACGAGGGTAAGAACAATATCAGTGAAGCAAAGTTTTGTTGGCTCTTTGTCATAATAAATTGCCTCAAGTTATGAAATACAGGTAGAAATGGAGGATATTCAACTTTTCGAGGAATAAATGTGGATAAATGAAAATTAATGAAATATGAAATGAATTTCTTAGAAAGTATTTCTTGTCCCGTGTCCCTTTCAAATTCCTTTTCTCTACACAGTTTTCCTCTTCCTAAAGATCCTATATCCCCTCATTTCTCTATGGCCATGAAAAAACATGACCTTTTTCCCCGATGTTGCGGTTTACGTTTATGCAACAATCCATCTAAGCTTTTACTCGACGGAAAAACTAATTCTTGAAACCGTAAGTTCTTTTTTTCTCCGTTAATTTTCTGATATGAACTTTTAAAATCAACTCAGAAATTTGATGATATATTATATAATTACCAATGAAAGAAACAAAACATTGTAACAATAACTTAATATATATGACAAAATTATTATAATATTAAAATCCCGCATAATAATAAGCTAAGTGATTCATTAATGCAGTAATATGCGAAAAAATCGATTAAAATTTATACATTTATTTTTAATAAGTCAATAGGATTTTACGTGAAATATTTGTACAATTTTCCTTCGATTTTGCCATATATTGTATTATATTTAACCATTTTTACTACATATAGTAAAATTTTTAGCATGTGTTTAATAATGGTATAAATATTGCTATAAATATTATTATAAATGTTTCTGTGACCATTGGGGCGATCTTTAGTGGTAGTTATATAAAACCTGAGAAGTGGCTAGTGGTGATTCATTTAATATGCAGTTCAAAAAGGGGCATAAGTGCACACCAAATGTATAGATTATTTGAGATCACTTGTAAATCTGCATGGTATATGATGCATTGAATAAGATGTGCAATGATACAACCGCTATATAAAGAGAAATTCACTTGAAAAAGAGTTCTGTATTTACTTTGGTAGAACCTAATGACAGAATAAAATCTCTAAAAGTCGATTCTGTTACTTTCGGTAATTTAAAGCAAGTTATTAGAGAGGATGCTGATCCAAAAGTGATTATTTACACTGATGAATTCAAGGGGAATAAAGGGCTTGACAAAGACTTTCAAAATCACGAAATTGTCAATCAGAACAGAGAAGAATATGTTCGGGGGATTGCACCTACTAATACCACCGAAAACTTTTTCAGTATTTTGAAGCGGGGAATTACTGGAATATATCAACACATTTTTAAACAGCACCTACCTTTCTATTCAAACGAAGTCGATTTCAGATATAACTATCGCAAAATTCCAGATATTGGACGAACCAGAGAAGTGTTGAAAGGTTTTGAAAGGAAAAGACTTCATTATCAGAATTCATACCTAAATTAAGAATGAATGACACTAATAATAAATTGAGACTTGAAATAGAAGGGACCAGAATAACTTCTACTCAGTTTACTAAAAGTGTAACTGGAATTGAGCAAAAAATTAATTGGATTGTAAATGTTGAATCTGGAAGTATAAATATTTCCGTTTCACCTGATACGGCAGATATTATGCATTTAATATTGTAATAGAAAAAGGTATAGATTTAATTGAGAATAAAACGAAACGCCCTTCGGAATTTTCTGATTCTGCACTTAGAAAATTAAAAATTCTTACTTTTATTCTTGATGAATGAAGCAAGGGCATTGATAAAGTAAAAAATGTGGACAATGGTAGCCCTAACCCGTTGTGACTAATTAATGTTTAAAGATGATTGATTTTGTAACCTCCGCCCCTGGATTCGTGATGAGATCCCAGATCAAGTCCTGGACACATTTCAGAGCCTGTCCCGTGCTTGACACGGGAAATGACACTCTATCTCTGTCATTCCCGTCCTTATTCTTCAATTATTTAAATGTTTTGAAAGATCGGGATTTTAAGCGGGAATCTACCTTTACTTTTGCAAATGATCCTTTTTCCGGAATTTTTCTGAATTTTGCACCACGTGTTAGTTCTAATATAATTATCTCCAAAACGGTGGCAAATGTAAACACTGTACTCGGATTTTCTTCAAAATCTTGTGGTTCTGGTAAGCATAAATTAAGCGCTATTTCTGAAAGACAAGGGTTGAAATTTGAAATCGATGATGATATGATTGGTAATAAAGGCTTTAACTTTTTAAAGAAAGCTTTAAAAAGTTTATTACAAATTAAGTTAGAAAATAAAAAGAGACTTAAACTGTCAATTAAAACCTATGGGTTTGTTCAATATACAATCAACAATTCTAGTAAATATTAATCATGAGAGCAAAAATAAAAATTACACCATTTGTTTTGTTTCTCTTATTCTTATTAAATACTGAAATCAATGGTATGTATAGGGTAATGGGAAGTGCTACCCTTCAATGGAACGATAATTCAAATAATGAAAATGGATTCTGTATAGAATATAAAATAGGTTCCAATGGAGTATGGAATGTGATCGACTTTGTGAATGCCAATGTAACGCAATATGGTCCCTTGTCACTCGCACCATCGGATACGTATTATTATAGAATCTATGGTTATAATGATTACGGCCATTCTGATTACTCGAATATCATATCAATTTACTCTATTCCCGAAGATTCAATAAATATTTCTGGTGGTTGTACTTTGTTATCCTTTGACGCTGTTTTGCGCAATAGGGAAATTGTTCTCAGTTGGACGACCGATAACCAAGCCAATGATGTAAAATTTTTTCTTTATCGTGCAACCGATAAAGATGGCCCTTATCTGCTTATTGGAGATTCATTGATTCAAACCTACTCTTTTGTGGATTCAGATATACAGAAAGGGATAACCTATTGGTATATGCTTACATGTGTTGAGAGCATGGGAAATACTAATTCTGACAGCATTATTTCTATTACGCCAAACTGGGGGAATAGTATTTTGTTATCCTTTGACGCTGTTTTGCGCAATAGGGAAATTGTTCTCAGTTGGACG
>CAZIAH010000002.1:129231-132565 GCA_964537715.1 uncultured bacterium
TCTTTTGTGGATTCAGATATACAGAAAGGGATAACCTATTGGTATATGCTTACATATGTTGACAGTATGGGAAATACTAATTCTGACAGCATTATTTCTATTACGCCAAACTGGGGAAATAGTGTTGATAATTTTTGTTTGTTTTCTAATTATCCCAATCCATTCAATAGCTACACTAAAATTCCCTATCACTTAAGGGAAAACGTTCATGTAAAGATTTCAATTTATAATCTATTAGGACAGGAAATCATCAAATTGGTTGATGCTGATCAAGAACAAGGATATTATGAAGTAATTTGGGATGGGAAAAACAAGATGGGGAAAAATGTAGGTAGTAATATATATATTATAAATATGCTATTAAAGCATAATTTTTCATTAAGTCAAAAAATTCATTTTATCCAATAAACATTTATCTTATATCTTCTTTTTTATCCTCGAGTGTAGTCTAAAAAGGTCAAAAATGAGCAGTGTCGCCACGAGTGCAATGGAGCACTCTCATTAATTTTGTGGAGATTGCTTTCCCGAAACGAATTCGGGATCCTGATATTCTTTATAGAAATATTTATTGAATAATTGGTATTCCTCGCCAGGACAGTCTTCGATTACTTTTTAAACTGCACTCATTTTTTTTAATATTAGAACATAATCACATTTTTTAGAATCAGTATTTGCCTTTTTGGGGCACAATCATTCTACAAGTAAATTTCTTGTTATTCTCCTACTTGCGATTCTATTCGCTTGCTAAATAAATAAGCCAGGTTTCATATAATACGGCTTATTACTTATAAGTCATATTTTTCATTTTGAAAGGAAATATTTTCCTATTACGCTTTTTATTATCATATAATAATAATATATAACACTATAATAATTAAATAGATATAGTTTTTGCATAATTTTAGGCACGTGCTTTGCCTTTTGATAAAAAAGAGAAAAGTATAGCGGATATTTTTAAAAAGGATTCAGTTATTTTTAGAGGATTTTTTCATGAATAAGAGGATGAGAAACAGTATAATTATGTTCCTCACTGTTGTGATATCTACCTGTCTCAGGGCTCAGCAAGTCCATTTAGAGTGGGATGACAATTCGGATAATGAAGAAGGATTTTGTATCGAATATAAAGTAAATAGTGAGGGAAATTGGATCTCAGTGGACTCTGTAGGTCCTAATGTCACAACTTATTTAACTCCAACTTTTAATTTATCGGATACGGTTTATTTTAGGGTATATGCTTATAATACTTATGGGAACTCAGGTTATACCAATGTGATTTATAAAATTTTTGAAAATACGATACCGGGTTCACCAACGATTATTGAATTGTCCTCCTTTCAGAACAATCAATTACGTCTAACATGGTCTGAAATCCCGAATGTTACAGGGTACAACATTTATCGAAGTGTGAATCCATTTTTTACACCGAGTGTAACAAACCGTATTGGGGAAAATATAAGTGACTTAGATTCTACGATACCCGGTGTCCAGTGGGTTGATACAGACCCAGCAATAGGAAATCCGGATCAGAACTATTTCTATGTGGTAAGTGGTGTGAATGAGAATGTAGAAGGCCAATATTCACAACGTGTTGGAGAATTTGATTACGATCTCGTCATAACGTCATCCACTAATTTCAATGAAATCGCACTCCCTCTGGCGATTCAGGGAATCAATAATGCAGAGGAATTGATGCAAGCCATTCCTTTTTGTAATTCTGTAGCTCGATGGAATCCCAATCAACAAACTTATGAGCAATATATCCCTGGAGTTCCTCCAACGAATTTTTCTATTGAAACAGGATATCCCTATTATGTTAACGTTACTCAAGAGACGGTATTTACCTTAATGGGTGAAATTGTAAATTCGACTTTTACTTTAATTACAACGTCTTCAACTAATTTTAATGAAATTGTATTGCCTATGGATAAAATTGGAATTACAAAAGCTTCGGAATTGATGGCAGACATTCCATCCTGCAACAGTGTAGCCTATTGGAATGCAAATATTCAAACCTATCAGCAATACATTCCTGGGGTTCCTCCTACTGATTTTACAGTCAAGGTGGGTTATCCTTACTATGTCAATGTAACTTCCAATGTGGTTTGGCCTGAGAGTGGTGGTGCCAGTAAAACATTGGCTGCTGTTGAATCCGAAACGGAAGTGCCGTGTAGTTGGGCACCTCATGCGGTCTGGGGTAAAATAATCGTTGAAGATGATATCAAAGCGGATGAGATCCATTTTACCGCCTATTTTATTTCCCGACCTGATGATAAACTCACTGATCAATCATTGGGATGCATGCTTCAGGATAATTACTGGCTGGTACAGTGTCATTCTTTTCAACCTTCCTGGCTGGCAGGAGACAGTATCAAAATTGTTTTTGAAAATGTAAGTAAAAAATATCGGATTGAAAAGGAAGTTGCATTAACTTATCAACCATTTGATCAGGCAGAAGATGTTATTTTAAAAAATGATCAACAAATTCCCAACGGTTATCAACTTGGACAGAATTATCCAAATCCATTCAACCCCGTGACGAATATACCCTATCAGTTACTAGAAGAAAATCATGTTAAGATTACAATTTACAATACCATGGGACAGTTGGTTCGAAAGCTTTTAGATGAAAGAAAAGCACAAGGTTTTCATACAGTAATCTGGGACGGAAAAGATATGCATGGCCATGTGGTCAGCAGCAATATTTATGAAGTTCAAATGGAGGTGAACTCCTACATAGAAACCAGAAAAATTTTATTTTTAAAATAGAATGTTTTCCAGAAGAGATTTTGAGTTTACATAAAAGTATTTAAGGGAAAGATTAAACCGTATTTGAAGTGTAAAGATCTCTATTTGAAGAGTTGTTAAATGAATTTTAATTAACTATGAATAATTAGGTGATTCGGAGGCATTTGTTGAAACGAAAATTAAATGGTTTAGGTTTTTTATCCGGGCTGTTCCTCATATTAATGACGGGTACAGTTGCCTATGCGGCAGGTGTACCTCATACCGTGACAGGTTCGGTGACATACGCAGAAGGCGGTTCTCCTTCCACAGTGAGTTTCACAGCCAAATTGGAAAGAACAGGAGAAACACTCAATCAAACTTCTCCGGGTTGTGGATACAGTGGAGGATATTACTGGGTACAATGTGGATCTTATCCAGGTGGCTGGACCAGCGGAGATAGAGTGATTGTCACGCTTGGAGATGGAAGTGGACGTTCAGTTTCTGGCAGTATAACACTGACAACCAGTGCTTATGATATATTAGATTTGGTTATTCCAGAGGAGACCATCAGCAAGCCAGGAACACCTGCCGGGGAAACCAATCCGACCCA
>CAZIAH010000002.1:132665-136275 GCA_964537715.1 uncultured bacterium
CATGCGTGGTCATCCATTGGATCGAAGAGCGTGACTGTGACAGCACGTTGTGCGACCCACATAGACAAGAGCGACACTTCAGATGGTTTAATTGTAAATATCATTGATGGTGATATTCATAAACCTTATTTGACTGCTTGTTACCCTCCAAAGGATGCGATAGAAATTCCGAGAAATACAGAAATTCAATTAAAAATAATGGATAATGAAAACGGGGTCGATATCGCTGCCCTCAATGTCTATATTAATGGAATTGCAATTATTTTAAATGGGAATAATCAATTTGGCAATCTGGTTGAAATCATAAAACAAGAAAACAACTATTTGATACGATATAATAATCCGATATCTTATTGTGAACAAGGAACGAAATTTTTAATAAGTGTCCATTGTCAGGATTTATCGACTAATGCAAATACTTTGGATAGCACGTATTCTTTTACAACCGGAAGTGCCTTGATCAACGAGACTAAATCTGATAGTATTGGTCCTCAAGGTGGAACAATATGGGATGATTCAACACATATTGAGATGATTATTCCAGCAGGCGCGCTGGAAGATACAGCAGAAATATCCATTAATCTTATAGAGGGTCTTCCTGCTTTGCCTGATACTATTCAAAATATTAGTAAGCCATTTTATATTGCCCCTCCGGGACTTCAATTTGATAAGCCGATAGAAATCCGAATTCCTTACAATGAAACATATTTAATAAATGCACAGGTGAGCAATCCATTAAATCTTCCCGTATACTGTTTTTCTATTACCCAGGGTAAATGGATTCAATTAGAAGTAATTGATGCTTCCGAATCCTTTTTATGTGTTCACGTCAGTGAATTATGTTATTTGATTTGTAGTAAATTGAATACTACTGATGTCGTAGACATACCATTGAATCAATTGCAAAGACCCTTGGATTTTCAATTACACCAAAATTATCCCAACCCATTTAATCCTGAGACAGTGATGGGTTATCAAATCCCTCAGAATGGTCATGTGAATATGACGATTTATAATTTGATAGGACAAAAAATTAGAGTCCTTGTTGATGAGAATAAATCAGTTGGCTTCCATGAGGTAGTCTGGGATGGAAGAGACCACTCAGGCAACTTGGTCCCAAGTGGAAATTATTTTTATGTAATAAATTATAACAATTCCATACAAAAGATGAAAGCAATTCTAATTAGATAGAAGATCTATTCCGCTCAGTAATAATTGCTTTGCGGCTGTCCCCAAACAACTATCTACATACTCTGAACCAAATGATATTTTCAATTCATCTATCTGAAAATAAATATTAAAAATGATGGGTAATTAGCCTCCCGCTGGAGCGGGACATGCAGATTACTCAATTGAGTATGATCATAAAGGGAGAATAAGAAGCATTTAATTCAAGTAAACATTGGGATGACTAGTTCAGTTGTCTTCAATAAATTAGTTATATAATAGATTTATAAGATTGGCCATGCCACAGGCAGGAGTTAGAGCGCTGGTCTCACATACCAGAGATTGATGATTTGAATCCATTATCGCCCACTTTCCCCAAACCCATTTTCATTTTTAGATGGGTTTTGTTGTTTTAAATTACCATTGATCCGCAGATTTTTAAAAATGTTCTTGATTTTTTTTTATTTGTATATAAATTGCACATGTATTTATATTAATAAATTCGAATTCACTTTATGAAGAATATACTGATCGCTACGCAAAATCAGGAAGCAGCAGAAGTCATTCAGAAATGTTTCAAGTCCAATTATTCTGTGAAACATGTTGTGGATTATGAATCCTGTCTGGATTGGTTTGATCAAACAAGAATCGAATTTTTGTTTATCGATATCACACTGCTTAAGTCTTCCGATGATGACAATGAGTATAAAGAAAGACTCCGTCCTTTCTGGAAAATCGCTCCGGATGCCGAAATCATCATTTTAAGCGACCCGAAACTGATTCGTGAAACTGTTTCTGCTGTCAAGGCAGGAGCCAGTAATTACCTGACCTATCCTCCCACACCGGCAGAAGTGAAGTACATCATAGAAACCATACGGAAGGACATTCAATTTCATGCCGAACTGAAGTATCTTCGAAATCAGTTCTGGCGAAAAGATGCCTTTACGATTTTAAAAACAAACAGTCCTTTGATGAAGAATGTATTTGAGAAAATCAGGGCTGTTGCGGAGACCGGCAGTACGGTGCTCATTTCAGGTGAAACGGGAACGGGTAAAGGTGTCATCGCAAAATTGATTCATACGCACAGCCAGAGAAAAGAGAAGCAGTTTATCAGTGTTCACTGTGGGGCCATTCCGGATACCCTTCTGGAGAGCGAACTTTTCGGGCATGAAAAAGGCGCTTTTACCGGTGCTATTCGGAAAAAACTCGGGAAATTTGAAATCGCAAACGGAGGCACCATTTTTCTTGACGAGATCGGTACCATTTCTTCTTCAACACAGATCAAATTGCTGGAAGTGCTTCAGGATAAAACGTTTCAGCACGTGGGCGGTGAAACGACTCTGGTTTCCGATGTTCGAATTATTGCCGCCACGAACGAAGATCTGAAACAAAGATGTGAAGAGGGAACATTCAGAAAAGATCTTTTCTATCGATTGCATATTTTTCCGATTGAGATTCCACCTTTGAGAGAAAGAAAAGAGGACATTCCCTTGATCATTGAGACCTTTCTTGAGCGCCTGAATCGGTTTTCTTCCAAGAATATTCGGGATGTTCATCCGGATGTTATACGTGTTTTGGAAGAATACAATTGGCCCGGTAACATCCGGGAACTGGAGAATCTGATTGAACGGGCCTATATTCTTGAGCCCTCGTCCATTTTGACTCCGACCAGTTTTCCAAAAGATATGTTCGAGCATGTCAATGATCGAAGCAAACCGATTATCGATACCGAATTGACGCTCGATGAAGTACGACGGCTAGCGATAGAAAATGTAGAAAAAGAATATCTCATCAAACTGATTGCCAAAAATCATGGAAAAATCAACAAGACGTCTGAAGATGCCGGCGTGGGTGTGAGACAGCTTCATAATCTGCTCATTAAATACGGCATTCAAAAAGGGGATTTTAAAACGGATTTATGATTGATCTTCATCCCGGTAAATCGGGACTCCTCGCAACAACATAAAATTGACTTTTGATACAACCCCGTGTTCGTTTACTTTTCCACAATTCGGAATTCAAAATTCCGAATTTTATCAGAGTCGGAATTCTCATTTCCATTGCATTCCCCGGAGATACATTTTCAATATCATAGCTATTTTCAGTCTATCCTTCAAATTTTATTCTTCTCAGAACTTTTTTTATTGTTCAAGTTGCTCAAATTGAACATCTTATGTAAAAAAAATCGGAATTTCTGTTTCCAAACACTTAATTCTAATTTTTATGTAAGTTCTTTATTAACAAGTTAATAACATGTATGGCATGTAATTTGATATACCATCAACAAATTAAGTAGGTCTGCCCATAGAGGTGTATTGCGGAGATTCTTGAATGATCGTTCAGAATAAATATAATCTTGAACCGATTGAAATCACGGGTGTTATTCTCGCTACAGATGTGGACAGGCACGGTCAGATTCAGGAAATTGCGCTTGAGACCGAAG